>JAGLTN010000464.1 GCA_023135255.1 Planctomycetota bacterium | reverse complement strand
AAATTTATTACCATGAATGGTATTAAATTTCACCCTGATTATATCACAGCAAAAAGATACTATCCATTTTAATATTAGCCACTGGTAAATATTGAACAAAATCAGCTAAATAATGAAAAAACAGAAAACAACCCTCTCTCCACGCCAATATCAGCAAAAAAACATCAATAATTCCTGTTCCAATCTGTTTATTGACCAGCTATTTCTGATCTGTTTTTTGAAGCTTATCAAAATTCAGATACCTGTCATATAACGAATATATCCACTTATCTTGTGTAAACTGTTGTATTGCAGCAACAACATCTTCCACAACCCAAGCTTCAAATGTTTTGGAATCTGTTAGACAGTTTCTATAATTCTTAATTGCCTCGTTGCAATGGTTATTGTCTTCTGGATATAAAAACACAAAGAAACCATCATCAAAATCATCGGCCTGCAAAATACTGCCTGCGAGCATATGATCCCGCCATATCTGTTCAAGTGGCTTCTGTTGAAGTTGTTCCATTGCGTTCTTTTTGAAACATCCCATTTGTGATGCTATCTCGAAATATCTTTGCCTCATCTCAGCAGGTTTATTTTGGAGGTTTTCATGGTATTTGACTTCTATTCCAATAAAGCCCTTCTTACCAGAGTCGCTTAAAAATTCCACATATACATCAGATGCCGAGCGGTCACCAGTATATTTCAGATCACTACGACCGGGGGAATATTCAAATTCAATTTTAGTAACTTTCTCAATTCGATCAGGTGATAGGGCGTTAAATACTTTTGAAGCCATTTGTAAATCTGCCTTAAGCTCGGCAAATAGATTGAAGCATAATGGTTGGCTTGAGAGAAGATTATTAAAGATTCGAGGTTTGCAATATAATTTTTCAACATCGGGGTTATTAATGACTTCATCTCGCACAACTTGCTTTATCGTATCAGATAAATAATTACTTAGAGTTTCTTTTGCCCATGGCATAAGTAGGTAATTACCTCTTTTTTTACCTCTGTGTTCACCAATTTTATAATTCTGTTCTTCTCGCCACCTTGACTGAAGAATACGAGCCTTCCTCTGGAAATCACTGGTATCAGATTTTTCATAAACAAAATATTGCCTGGCGAGTTCATCTAAACTTAACATATTTCTCCTTTTATCAATGCCAATGATAGTACTTGATTGGTCGTTATTTAAAAACAGTTTGAAAAACTTTTTCAGCCTTTGGAAATTCTGCTTTAGCCTTAGTCAGAAGTTTTTCTATAATAGTTTGAACTTCTTCATAATCTGTCATATCTGTCACTTTATAAGATTTACTCCAGAAACGGCTGTATGTAGCATTTTCATTAAAAGCCTTTTTGGATAACTTAAAACCTGCTTCTTTTAAATTTTCCGCACATTTAAGTCTGAGTTTGGCATCATTCATTTTGGACAACTCAAAACGGCCATAAATCTTATTGTCTCCAAACTTAATCCAAATAACAATACTTACAGGTCTTTCTAAATGTGTCCATGCTGTTCCATTTTCTGGTATTAAATTTGCCCATGTCCTGGGAATAAACCACACACGTGTTGGATTTGAATACAGGATTTCATAATCCCCGTCTTTTGATAGCACATCCTCTACTGCCTGTTGACCTGCACCCTTCATGCCATATTTTACAATAGTATCTATAGCTTCCCTATGTTTTCTATAGATGGTTTTGCAAAGTTCAATCATGCTATCGTCCTGCATTGTTAATCTCCTTAATGTTTCCATATAGTGTTTGATAAATACTGCTACAGGCTCAGCCAGTTGAAATTGCCTTTGATTAAATATCTTTTCTAAAACAGAAAGCAATTCAACATAACTATAGGCAATGTAATCGTCAGCTTCATTGTCGTTGTTTTCATAGCCCGTAAGGGTTAGGAATATTGGTACAATAGAATATGAAGCAAATTCTTCATTCACAGCTTTTTTGTACTTTGCCAATTGACCTTTTGATTCACCAGCATGTATCTTATTTTCAATAAGTATCACAATCTTGTTAATTCTATCAATAACCAGAAGATCAATATTTTTCCATTCTCTCCGCACTTCTATATCATAGAAATCCATGAGTTCAACTTGAGCCGGTGAAATGTGATCTATTGTTTTGTCACTCAAGAGCAATGTATTTGAAAGTACACGTCTGAGAATGATATCACCAAGTCCATGAGACTCTGATGGGTCAAGTAACCAACCTAAAACATTACTATGTCTGATTTCCATGTTTTCTATTTTTAATGCACGAAAAACATTAAACGTTGCAAGCTGGTCTGTCAACTCTTCCAATTCCGGATTATCTGCTAAAAATATGTCTATAAGTTCTTTCTGTTTCTTCGTGTTTTGGGTCATCTAATATTCCTTCCCTTCTATTTCGTATGACATTTTTAAAACCTTATTGTTTTATTGACCTGCCAGCAAACAAAAATCAATGCGTAGTAACCGGCACCTCAACCAGAGGATTATCAGATTTCTCAGCCTGAACTTCTCCCATCAATGCGTCATCATAAATCTTAATATTCCGAACGCATCCCTTAAAATCAAACATATCAGCCTTATCATCATATTGACCAATAATAAGTTTTCTGTCTGAATTAACCGGGCTAAGCTTCACTGGCCCTGCCCTTTTGTCATTAACACGAAGACTAACATTCAAACCATCAAAAACCATTTTAACCGAATACCATTTGCCCGCTTGGATACCGCTGATTCCAATATTATCTACGGGTGCCTTAAACCATAAAACATTATTAAGTATCTGAAAAAACCAACCGTCACTTCGCCACCTGCCGTTACAAAGAATCACCGGCATCTTTTCCAGGCTGTCAGCCTTAAACTCAAAGCTTATAGTCTTACACCGACCAAGCGACAAATCTTTATCACTGCTAACTTCGATATAACCGCCACCAACTTTAGCACCATCATCACCAAATTCCACCACACCGATAACCTTTGCCCCGACAGGCTTATCTGCCAAAGACAGATCAACAATGGGAATATCTTTCACTGCAACAGGAAACTTAACAGACTTACTCATAGCAGGCCCGTCATTGCCAAACGCATTAACACCGACAACCTCATACCCCCAGCTGCCCGCCCCAGGCCTATCAAAGAACAAATGCTCCTTCTGCTTATCCGCATTAACCGTTGCTATCAAACTGCGTTTCGAATCGCTGCCTGTCTTATAAATTCTATAGGACCGGATATCAAAGCTGTCAGTTTTGTCCCAGGCGACCACCACACCCTCACTATTAGGATGAAGCTCAAACGCAACCTCGTCTTTGATGTCTCGCTCTTCGATTGCAAAATCTTTCCTTTCAGATTCACCAATAA
>JAGLTN010000463.1 GCA_023135255.1 Planctomycetota bacterium | reverse complement strand
GCCAATATGAGCCATGAGATTCGTACGCCGATGAATGCGATTGTAGGATTCAGCGACTTGCTGGCAGACAGTAATCTTACCAAAGGGCAAAAAGCCGATGTTAATACTATCCGGGATTCGGCAAAGAATTTACTGAATCTGATAAATGATATTTTGGATTTTTCAAAGATCGAAGCAGGTCAGCTCGACACAGAGATGATTGACTGCTCGTTAGGCGATATCCTTAATTCCATCGAATCAATGATGAAGCCCTTGGCGGAGAAGAAATCTCTTGATTTTAAGATCATTGAAAGCAACGGTCTGCCCACACAAATACGCAGCGATCCTACTCGTCTGCACCAGTGCTTAATCAACCTTATTAATAATGCTGTTAAATTCACAGAACAGGGACATGTGTATTTAAATATTTTCTTAGAAGACAGGAATAATCAACCATATATCCGTTTCGATATTAAGGATACCGGTATTGGTATTCCAACAGATAAACAGAATGCAATATTTGAAGCGTTCACGCAGGCAGATGGAAGCACAACCCGCAAATACGGCGGCACAGGATTAGGGTTGGCTATTACAAAACAGTTGACAGAGCTTCTCGGTGGTGAACTTACTTTAACAAGCGAAGTTGGTAAAGGTTCAACGTTCTCACTTATAATACCAGCGGGTGTTGATGTGACAAAACAACCCTTTTTAGACAGGTATAATATAGCAGAGATGTTGAAGCATGAATACGACAAATCAAAACAGGTCAAATTTTCCGGTAACTGCCTGGTTGCTGAAGATGTTGTAGTTAACCAGATGGTTATCAAACGGATGCTGGAGAAAGCGGGAGTTGAAGTAACGATTACCAATGATGGTAAAGAAGCTCTCCGGCAAGCTCAGAGTAAATCATTTGATCTGATTTTCATGGATATACAGATGCCGAATATGAACGGTTATGAAGCTACTGAGGCACTTAGAAAATCAGGAGTAACAACACCGGTAGTAGCACTGACCGCCAATGCGATGAAAGGCGATGAGGAGAAGTGTTTTGAAGCGGGCTGTGATGACTACCTGGCTAAGCCAATAGATCGCAAAAGACTCTTTGAAATACTTAAAAAGTATTTATCACCAACTTCTCAGGCTACAGAGAGTTCAGTGGTGGAAAATATCGATACTGTCAAAAATGAAGTTGACGAACTTAGTCAATCCATCTGTGATGCCGCATCGCAAAACGATGAAAAAATTATTGATTGGTCCGAGCTCATGGAACGTATGGGTAACGATGAAGGCCTCATTAAAGATGTCATAGATGTATGGCTGGTGGAAACCCCAATACGCATATTGGCATTGGGCGAAGCGGTAAAAGCTGTAAAAGTGGAAGAAATCTCTTTACATGCCCATGCGATAAAAGGCTCAGCAGCGACTATCAGTGCTAAGAGTTTAGCCCAGGCAGCTTTTCAACTTGAGATCGCCGGTAAGGAAGGAAAGCTGGAAAACGCTGAAATAATATTTGCCAATATACAGACCGAATTTGAAAAGTTAAAATCATTTTTATCGCAATCGAACTGGGTGGAAACAGCAAAACAACGGGGAGCATAAAAAAGAATACGGGAAATACTATGAATAGTAAAAAAACCCGAAAAATATTAGCAGTTGATGATGAGCAGACAAATCTGATTCTGCTTTCAAGACTTTTGGGGAAAATGGGGATAGTTGTATTGCCGGCTAAGGATGCATTAGCTGGGATGCAAATAGCAATTAATGAAAAGCCGGATTTGATTTTGTTAGATATAATGATGCCTGAAATAAATGGCTTTGAGATGTGCAGGAGGCTTAAGGCAAATAGTGAAACGTCTTCTATACCAGTAATATTTATTTCTGCAAAATCGCAAACTTCTGACAAAATAGAAGGATTAGAAATTGGAGGTGTCGATTATATTACAAAACCTTTCGATATGGGAGAACTTAAGGCGCGTGTATCAAATACGTTAAAAACTTTAGAATTAGAAGAGAAAATCTTATCGCTTGCAAATACCGATGAGCTAACAGGTTTGCCTAATCGCAGGAGATTTTTTGATATTCTTGAAAGAGAATTGCATTATGTCAAAATTAAAAACAAACCTTTGGCTGTAGCCATGATTGATATTGATCATTTTAAAAATGTAAATGATACCTATGGCCACCTTGATGGTGATGCTGTCCTGAGGCAAATGGGAAAGGTCCTGCAGGAAAATATGTATCCTCTTGATGTTGTTGCACGATACGGCGGGGAAGAATTTATTGTAATAATGCCTGAAACTTCATTAACTAAGGCTACTCAGGCAGCTAACAGACTTTGTACAATAATAGACGGATTACAGTGGGAAATTTCTAATAAGCAAATCTCGGTTACTG
>JAGLTN010000462.1 GCA_023135255.1 Planctomycetota bacterium | reverse complement strand
CCATTTTTGTACAGCACATATGAATAAGTATCCATAATATTAGCGTTATTAGGTCTCAAATCATAAGCCCTTTTAGCATATTCTAATGCCTCATCCAGCTTTTCACCCGCTTCTGCAAGCATATAAGCAAGGTTGTTAAGAACACTTATATTATTCGGCATTTCAGCTAAGAGACTTTCGTACTCTCTTATTGCTTTTTGCAAATAAGTCTTATCGGAAGTTTTCTTGTAAGCAAGCTCAAGCACACCTACCTTTTGAGCTATATAATTCGTTTTTTTAAGTTTATCGGCTTGTGCTATTGCCAAACATTTATCAATATATCCAATAGCCCTGTTGTATTGGTTATTTATCATTGAAATATTAAACATCGTAAAATTGGCATATAAAGAATCGGGGTTCGCCGCAAGTTTCTGCTGACAAATATCAATAACCTCTTCAGTACCTATCAAAGCATATATCTTTTGCAGCATTTCAGAAGCATAATTCTCATTCACTTCAGCTTTATCAACTGCTTTTTTACAATAACTTATAGCTGTTTTTTTGTCACCTGATTCCCACTGAGCCTCTGCCATTCTAAAATATGCTATCGGGGCAAATTCACCATCGATATGCTTCCTCCCCAGCCCAAGAACTTTGCTATATTTTTTCTGACGAACAAGAATCATAAGATAGCCATCAAGTGCCATTGCTTTACCTTTGCCAGTTTTGTTACTGATATCCCATGCCTGTTTGTAAAGCTGTTCAGCATTGGCCATGTTTTCCTGGGAAATTGCAAAAGCGCCGGCTTTATTATACCAATAGACACTTTCAGGATATTTCTCCAGCATTTCAATATAAAACTTCTGAAGAAGTTTTTTCTTACCCAAACGAAGGTATATCTGCTCAAGCATTCCTTTAGCACCCGATGGAGCCAATGGATCGTCAGCTGTATTTTCAAGCTCAGTAATAGCTTCATCTTCTCTGCCAACCCTCAGATAAGCTTTGGCAAGAGAAATTCTAACACCTGGTTCATTATTAAGTATCTTACTCTGTTTAAGATCACTAATTGCCTGGACATAATTACCCAGCATCAGATTGATCTCACCCTTGAGCCTCCAACCCGTAGAATCATCCTGATTTTCCTGAACATTAAGTTCAGCCAGTTCAAATGCCTTTTTAAGTTGCCCTCGACTCATTTTCAACCATGTTTCAAGAACAAGTATCTTTTCATTATCAGGATATTTTGCCTTAAATAATTCAAGCTGCTCCTCGGCCTCTTTTATGAGTCCAGTTTTAAGATAAGCTCGAATCTTGAAGAGTCGATTCTCGGCATTTTCTTCCAAAGCCAACAACTCATCCGAATATTTTTTAATACCTTCCACATCTGAAAGTTTTTCAACAATGAGCAATTGCCCCTTTACAACATCTATATCTTTAGGCATTTCATTGTATAGCTTATCAAGCACTTCTTTCGCTTTATCTATTTGTCCACTTTGATAGTAGTGACTCCAAATCAATTTGGGGTCATCAGACTCACTAATCAAATTTTTAGCCCTATCCTTTTGCCCCCTCTTATCCAGGTATTCAGCATAGTTGTACAGTACTGTCTTATTTAAAGGCTCGATCAGTCTTGCCTGTTCGTATGCTGATTCAGTCATTTCAAACAAAGCATCCTGTCGAGACTGATCTTCTTCAGCAAAACCTAACTTAGCTGCTAATCTGGCAAGAAACAAAGCGTTTTCTATGCTTGGGCTTGCTTTTTGAAGTCTCTGTCTGATTGACAATGCCCGGTCGGGCTCATCTTCACTTATATATTCAGCATACAAACTCCGAAGCTCAATATTCACAGGATTCAAAGCCATTGCTCTTTCCAAAGCTGTTCGAGCTTCAAGCTTCTGATCGGAAGAAACAGTATTCCCAAGTTTTACATTTCGAAAATAAACTGCAATAGCAACATCTCTGGCAATATCTCCATTCATAATATTCAAAGAAGATGCTTTTCTAATATCTTCAAGTGATGCATGGTCATTACCAAGGGCAGAATTTACCTTGCTTCTAAGCATATACGCATACGAAAAAACCGGTCTCTTCTTAAGACAGTCATCAAGCCTTAACAATGCATCTTTATAATCCTCTTCAGCCATAGAAATACGAGCTTCAAAATACTGCCCATCGCAAGAATCGATATTATGCTGCCTTACAACATTAGCAACTTTCCTGGCACTCTCAAAATCTCCTTTGGATAAAGCTATTTCAAAAATATAACTTATAGCTGACCTTTGCGCTGGAGTAATTTCCTGACTTTCATCCCACGAATCTAAATCTATGACCTTTTCAAATTCGCTCTTAGCCTTTTCAAGATCATCTTCTCTCTGATAAAATACACCCATATTCATGGCTCTTTTTATAGGGTCATCAATTTCACCTATTACCTGCTGTTCCAATTCCTTGCGTCTATCATCAGTTATGTTTGCCAGATCGGGCTCATTAAGTGTCCTAGAGTAAAAAATCATACCAGGATCAGCATCTTTCTTATTTAGATAAGCATCAGCAAAAGTTTTAGCTTCGGCAACCCTGTCTTGTGAAATATAATGATTGCAAACAGTTATAACATAACCATTTTCAACTTCATTCGGGTCTTCATCAAGCATCTGTTTTATGATTTCGACCAGTGAATCATTATAACCGTTTAATTCATCCTCAATCTGCTGCGTATTTACTTTATCTGCGTCTGTCTGCTCACCTTCCCTTAACTTATCAAAAGCTAATATCTCTTTTGCCTGCTTGATCTGACTAAAAATTAGCAGCGCATTTAATTTCATTTTCTCAATATCAGACATCTCTGCTTTAGCAAGTTCTTCCTGGGCAGTCTCGAACTGTTTCGATAAAATTAATGCTGTTATTGACAATCTATGACTTCTCTCATTTGCTAACCCTCCGCTTATTTCATATGCTCTGATCGCATTTAAAACTTCATTATATACACGAAATCTTATAAGGACCTCACCATAATCTAAAAATGCATTAGGTATATCCCTGCCTATGCCGCCTGGAGATCCCAAGGCATTCCTATAAAACTCGCTGGCTGCACCTAATTCATCAGTCTTGTCAAAAATCTTCGCAAGTCTGTATGAAAGCCCAGCATCGTTTTTCCCTGATGCAACAATCTGCTCATAAATACCATATAGTTTTCTGATTGCAACATCCTTATCACCTTTAACTAGTTCAAGCATACCCTTCCACTTTACAACTTGAGGCTCTTCTCCACTACCATATATCTGTTCTATATCATAAACTATTGCCTCAATCTTTTCCTGCCATTTCAGTTTTTCCTCTTCATCAATGTCAGGCGTAAGTAACCTGTCAACATAGCAGTCAGCAAGAAAGGAACATACGACAGCTCTGTTCATTTTATTGGCCCACCTGCGAGGACCTTCTGTCTCTTGGGCATTGGGAAGCTTTAAAGCTTCCTCTGCTTCTTCTATCGCTTTCAGGGCATATCTCAAATCATTAGCATACCTGAACTTTTTATAATTCAGTTTTGCGGTATTTAACGCATAGAGAGCATTTTCAGCATCTAATTCAAATGCTTTCTCAGACGCAACGATAGCTTCGTCAATCTTTTCAAAACCACAACGTTGATAATATTCCGCAAGGCTGGCAGATACTAAAGAGTTATTAGTAAATCTATTAGCAACATCAAGATATTCCGATTCTAACGCACTAAGTTGTTCCATCGTCTGAATTCTATTGAAAGCTAATTTAGATCTGAGATTATAAACATGTGCCATAGGATTAGAATCAGCATTTTTTATCCCATCTTCTAAAATCTCTTCTACCTGCGTATAAGCTTTCTCAATTTCTCCTGTACTGCCTCTTGAAGCAAGTAATTGTCCCCTGTAATTTATAGCCTTGGCAAGATACCAATAAGTATTAACGTTTTCAGGCTGACCCTGACGAACCCTTTCAAGATCATCAATAGCACGCAACAAAGATGCATCCGGATCTATTATTGCACCTCGGACAACATTTTCAAGAACAGCCCGACCTCTTAACAAATACAAATATGATTCCAAATTACCATAGAACATATCCTTATCTTTAAGCTGCGGAATTATCCACTTAGAAACATTTTCATTAGCTAAATCTTTCCCCTCGATTTTTTCAAGGAACTCCGAAGCTTGACTATTCAGCTCTTTCCAAAGAGTATTACTACCTGCATTGGCCATTATATAAAGATAATTCAGTCGATTAAGACGGGCCTGAACATCATCAGAGTCAATGCGGACTATCTCATTCCAGCATCCCAGCACATTACTCCAACGTCCCATTTCCATATAAGCATCAGCAAGTTTAAATAAAACCGTCACTCTGAAAACATCATCCTTAGCCAAAGCACGGGCCTTCAAAAGATCGTGTGTTCCCTTCTCATAATCTTTTTGAGCTATTGCAATTTCACCATCTTTGAGATATTTTTCAGGATCTCTGCTAAGATATAGAATCGCCCCAATAGCAAGTAAAATCAGGAACATTACAAATATGGAACCTATGATCGCAACTTTTTTATTCAATCTTTTCT
>JAGLTN010000461.1 GCA_023135255.1 Planctomycetota bacterium | reverse complement strand
TCTTTCCCTTGCCGACCATGATCGATACACCCCGGAAATTCCCTGCCGGTTTCTTTACAGATACTCTCGGCAAGCGTTAAAGCACTCCCGCTCGGCGAATCTTTTTTAAATCTGTGATGCTGCTCAATTATCTCAATATCAAATTCTTCGCCCAATGCTTTTGCAACTTTACCAACCAAAGCAAACAAAAGATTCATCCCAAGACTCGTATTGCTCGCAAAAATAACAGGCACACTCTTAGCCGCCCGGTTAAGCTTTTCAATCTGCCCGCTGCTAAGCCCCGTAGTTGCCATCATCAAAGCTGTCTTATTTTTAACACAATATTCGATAGTAGCATCAGCCGCAGCCGGATTAGAAAAATCGATAACAACATCGCAAGCTTTCTGATAATCACCCGAAAGCTCAATCCCTATATCACCAACACCCGCCAGTTGACCCACATCTTTCCCGATATCCGGATTCTCCGCCCAGTCTACCGCCCCGGCAATATCGAACAATCCATCCTGACAAGCCAAAGCAATTATCCGCCGACCCATCCTGCCGCCGGCACCGGTTACTATTAATTTAGGTTTCATAACATATTTCCTTAAAAATATACGACTCTGGAACCGCCAAATATACCCTCCAAACCCCATTTTGGCAAGTCCGAATTAAAAAACCAATCTACCTCTCAAACCGAAAATAAACCGCTCCTTCATAAACCCCATCAGCAACATTTTTCTCACTCTCTGGCCCAAGCATTTCAGCCTTATGAAACTTCGTCCCGATCGCTGGCACGCCATGCAAAAAAGCGATCTGCGTATCCGCCGCCTCAAGCTTAGTCTTATTAGGCCAAGGCCCATCCTTAGGCGTATAAACCCCCAGATACAACCCATCCATCTCCGCTACCGGGGTAATCACCCCCTGCCCAGTAGCAAACTCAACCCACTTAAAGTCCCCATAGTATCCCTTAAACTCCGGATACCGCCAAGTAACCGCGGGCGTATCATCAAAATACTCATTCTCCCACAAACCGATCAGCCCCCCCTTACTGCGATTCTTCCAAACACGGAAAGGCCCATTACCAACCAGCCGCATCCCCTTCATCCGACCCTCCGGATAATCAAAATCGACCCCCATAATATCAAACTTCCCGCTCATCTGGTATTCATATTCAAGCTTCACCCACCCCGAAGGCCAAATGCTCCACTTTACCCAATTCATGTCCCCCGTATACTTAGCCTCAACCACCAACGCCCCGCCATCAAACCAATGACGCATTTTTTCAAACTTACTCTCCCCCCCGATCAAACGAGGCCCATTATTAAATGAAATATCTTTCCCTTCAACTCTCACCTTTTCAAGCTTACCACTATTTTTACCAAACACAAATTCACTCTTACCCGCCCTGACACCAAGTTTCAACGCACCATCCATCAGCTCAACTTTCCCGCTGCCCCGCTTAACATATCTCCTGCTATAATCCTCCGCCCCGCTTATCCCCCACGACCACGTCCATATCTCTCGGCCATCCTCATCTCTCGCAGTCAGATACAAGGCATCCGCGCTTCGCCAATCCGCAGGCAATTTCAGATTAAGCTCACCGCTGCCCTTGGCCTCAACATCAGGCGAGGCAATTTTCCCATGCTTAAAAACCCTCATACTCCTATTGGCACCGGGCCCGGGAAACTTAATAAGCTTCCAACTAAAACCGCACTCACTAAGATTGCTAAAGTCATAACGATTCTCAACACACATCTTCCCATCAAAATCACCACCCAATTTTTCCATCCCGATATAAACAGGCGAAAAAATTTCTTTGATCGTATAAAAACTACCCTCTTTTTCATGCTTAGGCCCAACAATACCATCAGGCCCATGATCAAGATCAACATCGATCAGCCCACCCTTATCACCCCGAACAACCCCCTCATCAGCAAACGCCCACATAAACGCCCCCACCCCAGTTTCGCTCTCATATATCAATTTCCAATAGTCATCCAACCCCGCGCCATGGCCCCCATCATAAAGCCCATGCAATAGCTCCGTAGGCATAACTAAATACCCAGCATCAATCTTCTTAACAAGCT
>JAGLTN010000460.1 GCA_023135255.1 Planctomycetota bacterium | reverse complement strand
ATGTGCCTACCGCCATTTTCAGCAAGCTCTTTTATCGTATCCACCCCGACGCAAGGCACATCGAACCGCATATCCTGATTTGCCTTAGAGACTTTTATAAGGGTCCAGCCGCCTTTTTTGCAGAATTGCCCCGTGCGTTTAATCATATTGGCGGTCCCCTCGATCCCTTCAACCGAGAGCACCTCTTTTTCCTTAACCGCGATCGCCTGACCAATATCAAGTTCAGCAAGTTTTTTTACGATTTCCCAACCGAATTCGATATCTTCCTGAATTGAAACGTTAGGCTCTTTGCCGGTCATAACACCAACCTCTGCCATTTTACCTTTACAATATTTCGTAGAATCTTCCAATATAATACCTCCGCTGGCAAGTTCCTCCGCCAGAGCATTCAACACCGTTTCGTTCTGTTTATTCTTTTTTCTCAATCTCCAATACCATATTCGTATCGATCTCCAGTCCGGCAAATATCGTATTATCCTGAAAGGCGTAAATATTTTCCCCTTAGCCACTCGACCGACCATTATTGTATTCGTAACGCCTTGTTTTCTAAGCTTTCTTATCCACGACCCGGGTCTGGCCAAAGCTACTTTTTTAAAAACGTCAACTTCCCCAGCCAATGCCTCATCAACACTTCCCGCAAGCCCGACACAAACAACCCTCAGCCCCGCTTTTTTAGCGCCCGCTGCAACCATAAAAGGAAGTCTCCCCTGCCCCGCAATAAGTCCAAGTGTTTCCAAATTAGCATCCATATTTATAATATGATTCTTCTAACACGTTTTATCCGTAGCTTTTTTTAATTTCTTTTCCAGCTTTTTAATTTTTTTATACATTTCAGGCAACGCAGCGATAAGAGCATAGGCACGTCTGGCTATATCAGAATCTATCGCAGGCGAACCGAAGATATCTTTTCCGTCAGCGACGTCATTAATAACTCCCGACTGTGCACCGACCCTTACCCTGTTGCCGATCTTAATATGGCCGACAGTGCCAGATTGTCCGCCGAAAACGCAGTAATCACCGACGGTTGTCGAACCTGCGATCCCCACAAAAGGCACGATCAAACACCCGACCCCGATCTTTGCGCCGTGTCCGATTGCAACCATGTCGCCGATCTTTGTCCCTTTGCCGATTACCGTGTCATCAAGTGTTCCGCGTTCGATTCCACAACCAGCACCGATCTCAACATCGTCCTCAATAACAGCTCTGCCGATTTGAGGTATTTTATGATGCTCTCCCTGGTGAGTAGCAAACCCATACCCATCTTCGCCTATAATTGCATTGGCCTGAATAATAACCCTGTTGCCAATAACGCACTCGTCAAAAACAACAACATTAGGATACAAAATACACTTGTCGCCGATAATTGTATTTTCCCCTACGAATACCCCCGGATAAAGCATACAGCCTTTGCCTATTTTGGCTCCGTCGCAAATAGTAACAAAATTATGTATATCACAGCCTTTGCCTATTACCGCAGTTTCTGCAATAAAGGCTTTCTTGCTGATCCCTGTTTTTTTGTGCTTTCGTTGGCCATACATTAAAACTACAATTTCCCTGAAAGCAAAATAAGGATCATCGCAGATAATCAGACTTGCACCGGATTTAACCTTCTTGCCCACAATGATAGCCGACGCTTTAGTTGTCAAAAGCTGATTTTCATACTTTTTGTTAGCAAGGAAGGTTATATCCCCTTCGCTTGCATTTTCCAAAGTAGTTACTGAACTTATCCTGATGCTGCCATCGCCTGATACTTTTCCGCCGACAAATTCTGCCAGCTCTTTTAAAGTTTTAACCTGCTGCATTTTAAGCATCCTCAATCGTTCTTATTCAATATTTACAGCAGGCCATTATATCACAAACATAAATGCCGTCAAATAATCACTTTATAATATACTGATCTCAATTGAATTTTACCGTTTATCCGCGGGTATCCCGATATATCGGGATACTATCCCCAAGGGTATAAAAAACCGAACAGGAGCGTCTAAACACCGATTCTGTTTCTAAAAAGATAAAAGGGCAGTTTCAGTGACAACAGGATTCAGCAAAGCTGGTGTTGTTTAGCAAAGCAATTCGTTGATGAAAAATATTATAATTGTTTTTTAGACGTCTCCAGCTGAATCTATCCATGCTCCGCCGGCGACTTTCCAGCCGTGTTCATCTTCAATATAAATTACCGCAGTCTGCCCAGCTGTGATCGCCGATACTGCCTCATCAAATTCTATATCGACCT
>JAGLTN010000046.1 GCA_023135255.1 Planctomycetota bacterium | reverse complement strand
ATTATATGGAAGTTGCTGATATTGCTGGGTGGTGCTTATTGCCAGTTTTTTGGAAAGGTGATAGAAGCTGGGGCGATATCGAATTTTCTGCTCAAAGCTTCCAGCAGGGCCTCAACTCTTCTTATCTGGCATTCTGTGGGCATAGCTTTTACACCGTCAGCCACAACGCAAACCAGAATAGTCTGTTCTGAGCTGAACCATTTTTGTGTTGGGTTCGCGGCCCATTGCCTTTGCCATCTTTGGGTTGCTACGATTTCGCCGTCAATACCACCTGAATCGTTACAGAGAACGAAATGGCAATTCAAATCTTCGATTTTTTGGTTATTCAACGATGCAAGTTGTTTAACGCCGCCACCAACGGTACCGCTGTAATAGACTTCAATGCGGTTCCACCTTTGTTGAGATTGGTATTGTTTTGAAGTGATGACCTGTTCAACAGGGTTCAGATGATAGTAGCTTGAAAGACAGAAAGGTCCAGCCGACGGGGCATTATTCCCCAAAGCCATCAAAACCACAGCCCCTGCGGTCATTGAGACCAGCAGAGCTGCGAGCACTTTTGCAACTCTCGGCTGATTAGCCATATATATCATCCCTGAAAAAACTAACACAACAGATGAATAATCACGATCCTTGTCCGGACCATTATATATATCAGACATCGGAGATTTCCAGTTAATTACTTCAATTTTAGCGAAAAATTTATAAATAAATTAATATTTTTATATCTTCGGCTAAAAAATTGTTGGAAGTTACTGAAAATGTTTTTAAATTTTTGGCAAATGTTAAATTTTGATGGTCTTTTTTGCAATGATCGACCATTCGTGCCAGCGTCTCAGACCTACGAACATCTGGTTATTCTTGATCCTGACAATTGCCCATCCGCCGTATAGTGCGGTATTAACATTATAAACGCTGATGCCTTTCCATGTGTATATCATATCCTGATGGCTGTGGCCGTGAAAGATTCCGATAATGTTGTAGTTCTTAATAGCCTCGTGATAATCGTTTCTGTCTTTGGCTGTCCACCACCACAAGCTGCCGTCATTTAGGCCGTAATGCTGATATAGAACAACGGGTCTTTTGCTTTGACCTACATTTTCTTTGAGGTCCTTAATGAGGAAATCGAGACTGTTCAATGGCTGAGAAATTTTCCCTTCACCCAGCTTTTTGTCTATTCTTCCTGGAAACAGGTTCAGATTAGCAAAATGAATGTTTCCCCAGTCCCAGCTGTAATGATATCCATTGTTACTAACCGCTGTCAGACCTTTGCGAGTTTTGTTTCTTTCTTTTACAGCATCCATGGCTGCATGACTATGCCCGTTAAGCTCATAGTCATGGTTTCCGAAGCCTTCATAGACGGGGTATTTTATTTTACCGCTGCCGTCGGTTTTATAGTCGTCATCGAAGCCGTCAACGTTATTGTAGCCGTAGAATTCTTTGTCCGTTGCAAAGTCTGTTAAATCGCCAGCTACCAGAACACCTTTAGGCTTCTTAACCAATCCACCGCCTATGAAATCTGGATATTTAACTTTGCCCGGCGCCGCGTTCATAAGAGCGATAGTGCTTTTGTTGCCTTTGCTGTTGTTTTCTGCCTGGAACCTGCCGTAATGCGTGTCCGCGGTTACGAAAAATGTTAATTCATCGCTGTCTGTTTTGTCTTCTTGTGCGAATGACAGAGCTGGTTTAAAAAGCCCCATAGCAGCTGCACAGCCGCAACCCGCCAGAAAATTTCGTCTGGTAATATTAGATTGGCTCATCTGTCTACGCCTCCAAAGTATCAATTTTATTTAATCAGTTTAATGATTTGCTCAAGGTCATTTTCTGCTTCTATCGGTGCATTGCTGTATTGGCCCATTTTATCTTTATGATAGTTGACTGTGACGTTGGGGTCTTTCAATTGGTGACCTGTCAGAACGCAGGCAACTCTTTCGTCTTTGCCGATAGTTCCGTCAGCCAGCAGATATTTCAGCCCGGCAATGGTTGCCGCAGAAGCTGGTTCGCAACCCAAACCGAATTTGCCTATCAAAGCTTTGGCGTCGCGGATCTCATCGTCACTGACAGCCATCACAATGCCGTTACAAACGTCTATCGCTCGAAGACATTTTTTCAGGTTTACAGGCCTGGATATCTCGATCGCTGAGGCTATAGTGTGCGGCGAATAATTCATCGCTGTAAGATTATCGTAATATTCGTTAATGATTTTTTCATCGACGTTGCCGTTGTTCCATGTGAGTTTTTTGTTATTTACCAGATCGGTAAGAGTATCGGCGCCATCGGCGTTGATGATCGCCAGCCTTGGTATTTTATTGATAAGGCCCAGCTCTTTTAGTTCAGCGAAAGCTTTGCCGAAAGCGCTTGAATTGCCAAGATTACCGCCCGGGACAACGATCCAGTCCGGAACTTCCCAACCAAGCTGTTCAATGATACGGTACATGATCGTTTTCTGTCCTTCAAGTCTGAATGGGTTCAGTGAATTGAGCAGATACAGCCCAAGCTTTGTGCAGACATCCTGAACCTGCTTCATGCAGTCATCAAAATCACCCTGTATCTGGATGGTGTTTGCTCCGTAGTCCATTGCCTGACTAAGTTTGCCGAAAGCGATCCTGCCTGTGCCGATAAACACAGTACACTTCATGCCACAGCTATGAGCGTATAACGCTACAGCCGCTGAAGTATTTCCCGTTGAAGCGCAGGCACATGATTTTGCATCTACCATTACCGCATGACTAAATGCCGCGGTCATACCGTTATCTTTAAATGAGCCCGAAGGGTTCAAACCCTCATATTGCAGGAAAAGGCTTTTCGGGTTCATTGAGAGTTCTTTTGCTACGAGGCTGTTTTGCTGCAAAATCGTTTGACCTTCGCCGATAGAAACGCGGTATTTGTCTTCGCAGAAGTTTAGCAGATTTCTAAACCGCCAGACGCCAGAAAAATCAAACCTGTTATCCCTGGTAGCCCATCTTTTGCTGAAATATGACATTTTGTGTGGGACCTCGATTTTATCCCAGTTGTATTTTATGTCCAGCAGGTCGCCGCAGTTGGGGCATTTGAACATCGCTTGGCCGCAATCAAATTCAGCAGCGCAGGCGGGATTTATACATTTCTGATAAGCTGTGTCATTAGCCATTATTAAAGAAGCTCCTATTTTTAAGTTTCCTTAGAGATTTTTATTTTCAGCCTTTCATTATAACGAAAAGCAAAGCCTTTTGGTATAGAAAACATTGAGGAGAGCTCTAAAAATTGCAGTTGTGCAAATTAGCGATTGATTTTTTCGATGAGCGTGGGCAATTCTGTGATTTTTTGGATTTTGTGAGCATTTGGCGGGCAGGTTTTGCCTTCATTGGTGTAGGCCTGTTTCAATGCTGCTGACATATTCATTTTCAATGCCGGTGCAATATCTTTGTCGATCCTGTCGCCGACAAACATAATATTTTCGCATTTTTCACCGATTTTCTCAGCGGCATAGCGAAATATCTTTTTATCTGGTTTTCGCCAGGGCACCTGGTAAGAATACAACACAAAATCGAAAAACCCATCCAGCCCCGCCTGCGACATGTGCTTATCAAGTGAAAGAGCTGTGACAAACGTATTTGAAACAATCCCTAACTTGAGCTGCATCTGTTTAAGTTTGCTGAGAGTCTCTTTTATGTTCTCTTCCGGATGCCCAAACTTTTTCAAAGGCTCATACCAAAGCTCAGCAAGCTTTTGCCATTGAGTTTCATCAAGTTTGTAGTTTTGCTTTTTACCGATTTTTTTCAGCAGTTCAAGAGAATCGAAATCGTTGCCGGTAATATCAGAAACAAACGTACGCCACCTTATCGCAAGGAAATTGCGGAAAGTATATTTTTTCAAACTGCCGACAGATTGCCCCGCTTTTTTTAAGAAGTTATATGTACCCTTTGCACCTTCTTTAAAGACAGCGCTAACGTCAACTTCCCCGAAGTTCAGCAAAGTATCGCCAAGGTCAAACAAAACTGCGTTTATTTTTTTCTTTGACAATCGTATTATTTTTCCTGCGGCATGTTACTGCCGAACGCTTCTTTCATCCAGTTAAACATCTCTTTATCAGAAATAGCTGAAACTCTGTTAGCGATGTATTCGGTATCGATCTTGTCTTTGATCGCTGTTACTCGCGGGTCATGTTTTGCAACAGTGATATCAAACCTGGCTTCGATCCAGTGCTTAATGCCCGCAGCACCTGTTTTATCCGTAATAGCAACGCTCAAGGGCCTGTTAAGCAGATTGTCAGTATCAAAGCAATTGTATATTTCTTCGTTTTTCAAAAGACCGTCAGCGTGAATACCTGCACGGGTGACGTTAAAGTCACTGCCTACCAGCGGATAATTGTGCGGAATATTAAAACCGAGTTCTTTATTCGCATATTTTGCCAGTTCTGTTATCGCAGTATAATTGATCTGTTTGTTTGTACCTTTAAGCTGAGCATGTTCAATTATAATACCTTCCATCGGAGGATTTCCGGTTCTTTCACCGACGCCGAAAATAGAACAGTTGGCAGCGGCGCATCCATAAAGCCACGCAGCAGCTGCATTAACTTCCACTTTATGGAAGTCATTATGCCCATGCCATTCAAGCCACTCTGTCGGTACGCCTATCTCACGGAGTCCAGCGACGAGTTTCGGAACACTCCTCGGCAGTTCAACGCCAACATAAGGCAAACCAAATCCAAGAGTATCACAAAGACGAATCTTAACCGGGCTGTCATATTCTTTTGAAAGCTTCATAAGCTCATTCGCAAATGGAAGCACAAAGCCTTCGTAATCAGCTCTCGTAACATCTTCAAAGTGACATCTTGGTATCACACCACTGTCGAGAGCAGCCTTTGCAACGTGGAGATATTTTTCCAATGCCTGGGCGCGTGTCTTACGCAGTTTGAGGAAAATGTGATAGTCACTTGCAGAAGTTAAAATACCGGTTTCCTTCAGCCCCATTCGTGTAACGAGCTTAAAGTCTGCCGGTACCGCCCTGATCCAACCGGTAACTTCCGGAAATTTATAGCCCCGTTCCTGACACAATTCAACAGCTTTCCTGTCCCTGTCTGAATAGAGGAAGAATTCGCACTGACGTATCAAACCGGTGCCGTTATCAATCTCATGCATCAGGTCATATATCCTCAGGATTTGCTGGGGAGTATATGGAGGCCTGGACTGCTGACCGTCACGGAAAGTCGTATCTGTGATCCAGATATCTTCCGGCATGTTATATTCAACTTTTTTGTTGTCAAATTTCACTCTCGGAAAATCGCTGTAAGGGAAAGTATCCCGATAAAGATTCGGCTTACTTACATCTTGCAGTTCTAAATTTTTTTCAGTCATAATTTTTTATCTCCATTTATCGCTTTAAGTACAGCGATTTCTCTAAGTTGTTATATTACAAGGGTTAAAGTACTTACGCTAGTTCTGTGCAAAAGTTACAATCTTCTATACTCAAAGCATTATACATATTTTAAGGTTTTTGTAAACAAGCTTTTAGGCAAGCAGTTTTGCTGTCTATTCCTTGTTTTTTAATTTTTCCTTCAGGGCCTCAAGGTCTTCAGCACCAACAGCGGGCTCACCCAGCAGCTTTTTGACTCTTATCAATTGTTTTTTAGCCCTTAATACAACCGTTCTGTTGTTGCTGAAATCTTTTATCAGCGTTTCAAGCTGTTCTTTTGCTTTTTCAAATTCTTTAGTCTTCATATACGAACGCGCCAGGTAAGTTCTTGCTTTGGCTACATCTTTATCCTTAGTATCTGGATTTTCCGCTACTGAGAGGTAAATCTCAATTGCTTCTTCCATTTTTCTTCCTCTTTCCAGCGTAATAGCTTTTCTGATTAACTGGGCTGCTGGAACACTGTTGACATCAGGCACCGGCTTAACAACAGCATCATTTGCGTCAGCCTTTTCCTGTTGCGGGGGGAGGTTTGTCATCAAATCCTGAAGCTGTTTGTTTCTATCGTTCTTAGGTTGTTTTTTGGCAAGCCCATCGAGTTCTGCGTAAAGCTTATCCTTCATCGCGGGGAACTTTGCCTTAGCTGCCTGCATCTCAGCTTTGTAATCAAATAATGCTTTATCAGCTTTTTCAACAGTGACAGATACCGGCGCAGCTTCGCCGAAGAACATTTCGTTCATTTTCATCTGATCGGGATTTTGCATGGGGTCGTTACCTTTTTTTATCATCTCTTTCAGGTAAGCCTCATCAGCCATCAATAAATCCATTGCTTTTATGGCCTTTTCGCCGTCAAAGCCTATCTGGACGGTGTTTTCATCAACTTTGGTAAAGTTTGAAGTTTTAGTAATTTTGCCCGGCAGATGCAGAGTTGAATCAAACTTCATGTCTTTGACAAGGCTTTGCGTCATTATCTTACCCTGCTGATAGCCCATCTTGGCCATCTTTACTTGCTCGTCGATCTGCTCATCTGTGAGTTTTGGTGCAGCAGTGTTTTTATCAGGGGCCTGACCTGTGTCAGCGACAAATTCAATAGTTATTTTATCGCCGGTTTTGGTAAATTTAATTTCAGGTTTTTTTGACTTTTTAACAGATTTGTCTAATATCACTTTGTTGATATCGGAAAAATATCCTGTCGCTTCTATATGTGCTCTGCCATCTTCTAATTTTTTGTATGAGACGTCTTTCCAGGTGTCGACTCCGCGGGAATTTTCAAGCAGTTTCTTTAACTTGTTCTTAATGTCTACCGTGGGAGCCGTCGTCGATTGCGTTCCCATCAAAGCACCTAAATCCATCGCTTTTAAATTAACGCTGTAAAAAATTTTTCCGCTGCCGTCAGGGTTTATAGTATACTCTTCTTTTTCATCTATACAGCCGGTTAAGGTAATCAAAGCTATTAAAAACAGCCATTTAATCATCTTCATATTTGCAAACTATCCTTTCTGATTCGATTCTTTATTTTCGTTGTGCATACACACATATTACACTATCTATAACCTTGCAGATTGTAATATAATTTGCCTGCTTTAACAAGAGTTTTGATTTTAAACCTTAAGGGCATCTCTGAAAATTCATTTTGTCAGTCAAGCGAATCTTTTTGGCTCTGGTCATCGTCAGACAAAAACCGCCTTATCTTCAGATAAAGCTGATTTATCTTCCTTGCCAGAAGCCAAAAATCTTCTACTTGCTGCTCAAAAGCAATTATCAGAACTACCCTTAATCTGTCCTGTATTTTTGTTTTTATCCATCCTTGAAAAAACAGCAGTAATAATATAGTATTGGTGTGCTTTAAATGGCATGTAAATACGGATTTTGAGCCAGAGAAAGGCTTTATTTGGAAAATTCAGCTTCAAAAAAAATACCGCTGACGAATATTCAGAAGACAATCGCCAAAAGAATGTCAGCTTCTAAGCATAATAAGCCTTGTTTTTACCTTGAAGCCAAGGCTGATATTACGGATTTGATGCACCTTCGCCCAAAGCTGAAAAAAATGTTAGGTGTCAAAATAACCACAAATTCGTTTTATATCAGCGCATTGGCACATGCCGTTGAAGAATTTCCCCGAATGGCCGGCAAAGTCGACGGCGACAGCATCACTCTCAGGGAAGATATAAACATCGGTTTTGCCGTTAATGCTCCTCATGGTCTGGTCGTTCCCGTTATTAAGCACGCTGACCGGAAAAGCCTTGCTGATATCGCCAAAGAGGAATAGCACCTTACCGAAAAAGCCCGCAGCCATCAATTGACTCTGGAAGATATGGCTGAGGAAACTGTCGCTTTAAGCAACCTCGGCAGCTATGGTGTGGATTCTTTTATCGGGATTGTTCCTCCTCCTGCAAGCACAATACTATCTGTCGGCAACGCTTTTAATACAGTTGTCCCCGGGCAGGGCGGCTTCAAAGCCCGCAAGATACTGTCCCTCACCCTGGCAGTTGACCACAGGATAATAGATTACTTCTATGCCGCGGAATTTCTTTGCCATGTCAAAAAGCGTTTGGAAATGCCGCAAGAGCTTATTTAATATCGCCTTAGCATTCAAATAGGTCAAATTTTACTTGTCTGATGCCCCTGCTGCCGATATACTCTGCTTTCGCAGCTTTTGGTGAACTTACAGTGGATTATTGGCGTAATTTACTTTATTAAATTGTTCTGAATTAAAAGTGAAACTTAAAATAAGGAGGTTTGTGAATGTCTAATAACACAAAATTCAGGTCGGTCTGTCCGTTCACTATTAGTCGCAGAAATTTTTTAGCTTCAACAGCTGCAATGGCGGCAGCATCGCAAATGGGGCTGTTGGATTTTGCATCATCTGTTTTCGCTTCCGAAATACCTTCTACGCAAAAGTCAAAAATCAAAGTTGCTTTTATTCGTCCTAATGTTAGAAGGACCTGGCTTGGTTGGCCCGGTGCTGCGTATGACCAGGTGGGTATGCAGAAACAATATACCAAAGTTATCACCAAAGCCGCTAAAAAGATGGGCATCGACCTGGATATAGAAAACAAACCTCTCTACGATGAAAAAACCACCGCTGCCTTTTTAGACAGCGTTAAAAAAGATAAACCCGATGGCATCTTAGTTACAAATATGAACCTTAACATGGGTTGGAACCACGCTGATAAAATGGCAAAGCCTCAAAACCGCAGCGATATTCCGATGGTTATTTTCAGCCCGGTAGGTTCTTCTTTTACGGGGCATCTTCAAAATACACGCAATATCGAAGGTTGTTTCGTTGGCGCGACAGCTGATCTTAACTGGCTTGGTACGGGACTTAGACTGCTTAACTCAATTCCGCAAATGGCAAGAACCAGGCTTTGTATTGCCTCAGGTGACAAGACTAATGATATAAAACTAAGACAAATTGGTACTACACTGCACTACATTCCGGAAAGTAGATTTTCTGATGAACTGAAAAAAATAAAAACTACTAAGGAAATGAAAGCTATCGCTGATTATTATTCAAAAAATGCCCGCAAGATCGTAGAGCCGACCAAAGGCGATATTTTGGAAGCAGTAAGAAATTACATAGTCTGCAAAAAACTTATGGCAGATGAAAATTGTCATGGTTTTTCCATGAACTGTCTTGGACTCGTAGGCAGTAAAACTATTCAGCCTCCATGTCTGGCATTTTCAAAATTGCGGGATGAAGGTATAGTTGGTTGCTGTGAAGCTGATTGGCCCGCAGCGATTTCTTCAAGGCTTACTCATCTGTTGACTAACAGACCAGGCTTTATGCAGGACCCGGCTCCGGATACTGTGAATAATACTCTTGTCGGGGCTCACTGTACATGCGGTGCAAAGCTTAATGGTTTTGATAAGCCTGATGAGCCTTTTATTCTCAGAAGCCACAGCGAATCGGATCTTGGTGTTGCTCCGCAGGTACTTTGGAGGTTAGGCCAGAAGGTGACTGTTATGAAATATATCTGCCAGGGTTCGCCTTGGGATCCGCCTTTGGCAAAGCCTTATGAATTCTCAATGGTTATTGGAACAGGCACTGTCGTAGGCAATATTGACACGCCGCCTTCAGGTGGTTGCAGAACTTCTGTAGAATTGAAAATGGACGATATAAAAGATACTCGTGACACAAAGGGATTCCATCAGTTGTTTATTTATGGCGATTACGAAAGAACGTTCAAAGCATATTGTCAGCTCGCAAAAATTAAAGCAGAACATATTTAACCTGGGAAAACATCATGACCAAAAAACCTGTGTATTTAATTTTGATCATATCCGTATTGACGTCGTTGTCTTTTGCGCAACAAGAAGAAGTGGTTTCTGCTTTTACAGTTGAACAGCTCTGGTCCGATGGTGCCCCAGGTGCTAAAGGCAGTACCGAAGACGATGAACCTACGCTGACGATTTATCTGCCACCCAAAGAAAAAGCTAACGGAACCGCTGTCGTGATTTGTCCGGGAGGCGGATACTGGGGGTTGGCAATGGACCATGAAGGTCATCAAGTTGCTAAGTGGTTGAACTCTAACGGCATCGCAGCTTTCATTGTCAAATACCGTTGTAAGTCTATGGGCTATAGCCATCCGTATCCACTGCTCGACGCACAAAGAGCAATCCGAACCGTGCGCAGCAGGGCAAAAGATTTTAACATCGACCCGTCAAAAATCGGTATAATTGGTTTTTCCGCGGGAGGCCATCTTGCTTCTACCGCCGGCACTCACTTCGACGCGGGCAAAGCAGATGCAAAAGACGTCATCGACAAAGTCAGCTGCAGACCCGATTTTATGATACTCATCTATCCTGTTATCACAATGACCAAAGAATTCGGCCATAGCGGCTCTAAGAAAAATCTTCTAGGCGAAAATCCTGACGCCGAGCTTGCCAGGTCCATGTCGAGCGAATTGCAGGTGACATCTGAAACTCCACCAACGTTTCTGGTTCATACCCGGGAAGATACTGGCGTGCCCACGGAGAACAGCATAAGTTTTTATCTGGCGCTGCAAAAAGCCAAAGTGCCCGCAGAACTGCACATTTTTAACAAGGGCGGACATGGCTATGGTTTGGCCGGTTATCTCACTACTGCATCCGCTTGGCCTGATATGTGTTTGGAATGGTTGAAAGATACTAAATTGTTGGAAGAAAAAAAGTAAATATTTTCATTGAATCGCTTACTAAAACCGAAATATAATGAATAAAAATAATTTTGTTAAATTGTAATTCTTACAAGGAGAACTAAAAATGTCTTATCGAACTACTAAGAAAATTACTTTGTTGGTTTTGATCGCAGTCTTGACTTTATGTTTCAGCAGCAAAGTATTTGCCGCTAAGCCGGATAAGGCCTCTGAAAAAGAAAAACCTACACTAAAACATAATCCGAAAGAAGTCATTGCCAAAGTAGGCGATGCAGTACTTACAAGAGAAAAAGTAAACTGGATGCAGAAAGATGCGAAGCCTGAAATCGTAAAGAAAATCGCTGACTGGTGGATCGAGACAGAACTTTTTTACGAAGATGCAGTCAAGTCTGATGATATGTTCAAAGATGAAATGGATAGATACATGTTCGAGCTTCAATATAAAAAGATGTACGTCATCAAGCTCGTAGACCATTTGCAGGTGAAAGATTTTGATATCAGCGATAAAGAGGCAAAAAAGTATTACAAAAAGAATAAAGCAACTGATTCTAAACTCCAGACTCTCGGGCAGGCAACTTTTTATCATATTGAATGCGATACTTCTGAAAAAGCTCAGGAAGTGTTGAAAAAGCTTAAAGCAGGTGGAGACATTAAAGAACTTGCTAAAACAGAATCAATTGCTAAGGATGCTAAAAAAGGTGGTTATGTAATAAAAATGGGCTTTGGTGTTATCAAAAGACGTTTCAGCCCTGAAATCGTTAAGCAGATTGAAAAAGCTAAGCTTAATAAATTTATTGGTCCGTTGAAAAACAAAAAAGGAAAGTTCGAAATAATCTCCGTTGAGAGCTTGAGAGAAACTAAGATTTTGTCTTTTGAAAAAGCACGCAAGAAAATTAATAGCACATTGATGGGGCAAAAGAGAAAACAATATTTTGCAGACTATAAAGAAAACCTTAAAAAAGTTAACGCTAAAAAAATATATCGTTCCCCGATATTAGATGAACCTGCTGAAGACAAAGAATCTGGTGAGGCTAAAGAGAAAGAAAAGAAGTAATACTTAAAGCTATAAGTTAAAAAAAACCATAGAGGCCTCTTTTATAAGGAGGTCTCTTTTTTATTTTCACTTTCAGATAAATAAGACGCAGGTTTTATTTCTTTTATTTCGATACCGGCGGGCCTTTGGATATTAGTTTCGGTTTGTTGTGATTGGGTTGCGATATTGTCGACTTGCGACAGCTCTTCCACTGATTCGTTATCATCTGTCAGGCCGTTTTCAATCGTTTCTGTTTCAATATCAGCTTCGTTAGCTTCCGGGGTCTCTTGTATAATTTCATCTTCAGTCGGTTCGACCAGTTTGCCGTTATTATAGAAGAATTCCGCGACTTTTCGGTAGTCCTGAGCTCCGTTACAGTTTTCCTCATATTCAAATATTGTTTTGCCGTAACTCGGAGCTTCTGCCAGTTTGATATTTCTGCGGATATATACGGGCAGCATTTCTGCTTGTGACCAGGCACAATTGGTTCCTCTGGCACTTTCAAGGAATTGCTCAATATCCGCTTTAACTTCATTAGGCAATGACGCTCTCGAATCGAACATACAAAGCAAAATGCCTTTGACCTTAAGGTTAGGGTTGATTCGCTTATTAACAAGGTCTATTGTTTGTAGCAGTTTGCCGAACCCCTGCAGCGCCAAAAAGTGAGGCTGAAGCGGAATCAATACCTCCTCAGCACATGCCAAAGCATTCAAAGTCAAAAGCCCAAGTGAAGGAGCGCAGTCTATCAATATGTAGTCGAATCTGTCTTTTATTTTGTCCACAGCTTCACGCAGAATTGTTTCTCTGCCGACAACCGATACCAGTTCACTTTCAGCACCTACCAGATTTATGTTGGCAGCCAATAGCCATAAGTTTTTGCGGACTTCTATTATCTCATCTTCGAAGCTCGCCTGTTGCGTAAGCACTTTGTATGCGCCTGCTTCGATCGTTTCTGGATTTAAGCCTAAATGTATCGTAAGGTGCGACTGCGGGTCAAGATCAATGGCCGCTACTTTAAAACCTTTTGCTGCAAGTGCTGCGGCAAGATTCGTTGTCGTTGTAGTTTTTCCTACGCCACCTTTTTGGTTCAGTACCGCTATCGTCCTCAATCGGCCACCTCACAAAATGCTTAATTCAAAATCTTTTTATTCTACTCGTCCGCAGATTTCAGTTTTTTCCTTATCGCGTCGAGTACGCCGTTAATAAACCCCGGCGATTTTTCCGTACTGTATTTTTTCGCAAGCTCTATCGCCTCATTTATAACAACTTTTTCCGGAATGTCATCGCAAAATACCAATTGATAAACCGAAAGTCGTAAAATACTTTTATCTACAGGCGAAAGACGCGACATTTTCCATTTTAATGTCGAACTTGTTATAAGTTCGTCACAGCGTGCAATATTATCCCACGTCTCTTTAGTCCACTTCATCGCGAGTTGTACAACTATGTCATCATTTTCGCTGTCTCTGAAGAAATTCAATAATCTGCCAAGCAGTTCTGAGCCTTGAACATCAAGTTGAAATATTCCCTGCATTGCTAACTCTCTGGCTCTGGTTCTTCTGTCCACTATGGGCCCCGTATAAAATTTCAAATAACGATCTTAACAAATAACATATACTGATCTCAATTGAATTTTTCCGTTTATCCGCGGGTAACTAACTTAAAAATAACAAGTTACGGATTTATTAGCGGACATTTACTACCCTTAAGGGTATATCAGGCTTTTTTCGAGCCACGAATAACAACATA
>JAGLTN010000459.1 GCA_023135255.1 Planctomycetota bacterium | reverse complement strand
TAGATTATCTTTTTCTTTAACTTGCTGAGAAAGAGGCAGATGTTCTTTTTGCAAAATTGGCAAAATAATACCTAACAGCTTTTTACTCGCCTGTGCTGCCTCTTCTTCCTCCGGATATGAATAACTCCCAAATTCATTATTAAAATAATTCCATTCTATTTTGCAAAAATAGGAATACTTACCAAATATATTTTTGTTTAAGACCGTCCTGGCCTGATTTCTCGTATTGGCATAAAGGTTATTTACACTAAAAACATACATCACAGAAAATCTTCTATCACTTTCCCATGGATTTTTACTTATTCGCGAAAAAACCAGATAACGACAAGGAACCATCTCTGTATGATCGCCTTTGTTAATATTAACCTCAACACTCTTGGAAAGTATCCTTTGATGACCGCTACCGGCATAACATTCTTCCGGTACATGCGGCACCCTGTCCGGCAAATCATAATATGTTATAAACAAGATGCATTTACGAACCGTACTTGCTTTATGAACTTGCGTATCTTCAAGCACCCATTTAATATATTCCTCTGTTCCAAGGCTTTCAATAATTGCAGGATTTTGTATCTTAATCTTATCTAATATCTTATAAGGGCCAAGACCTTTTTCATCAAGCAATTCCAGGGATTTGCGTATTGGTAAAGGCTCATTCTGAAGATATATGCCGAAAGCTTTAACCGCTATCGACATACCCCCTGCTGCAACAGCAAGAACCAGGAAGCATATTAAAAATGAAAGCTGGGTGTAATTCTGTATAAAACCGCCTTTAGGCCTTACTGGTTCACCCAAATCGCCCTGTATATTTTCAATACTATTATTTTCCATATTCTGCATTTAAGCAGACTCCTTTTTTAATAGATACAGAAATTAGCCGACTTTAGTTCGTCTTACGAACAATAATATCTTCCTTAATTTCATTATCTTCATCAACGAATAAATTAGCCATGAACCATGCTATGAAACCATACAACAAAAATGCCAATGGAAGCATTAGTATACCCAGCATATCATGGTAAATACCTTGAGCATACTTAGGTGCAATAAGAATATAAATAAATCCGGTTACCGTAACACGAATAATATTACAAAATATTGCGATCGGAACAGTAGTAGCTAAAAGCACCAATCTTTGCCATACTGGTCTGTAATGCAGATATGCCATCGCAACACCCAACGCAAGAAAAGCCATAAGAAGTCTCATACCACTGCATGCTTCAGCTACATCCAACGCCGGTTCAAGCTTTTGACCTTTATAAATTACATCGATCACCGCACCACTTGCAGTAGCATCCATACCGCTTACAAGATTCAGCAATACTGTCGCTACCGTTGCAGCTATTTTTCGCATAGGCATTGTTATTTCAACATATATCCGTTGAGGCAATGGAACCGCAAAAACAAGAAAAGCAACTGGCAGCCAGGTATATTTCAATAATGCCCAACCACCTAAAAAAAGCACTACCGCTCCAAGAGTAGCTATCATACCTATCGGTTTTAAATAGCCATACTGGAAATGAACTATATTAAGAGGATAAAATACCAACCCGCAAATTAGAAAGAACAAACCAAGATAACAAGGTTTAGTCTTTAAGCTCAGAATCTCTTCTTTGTGCTGGTTTATAAAATACAAACTGAACAATGGAATCAAAAATCCGTGAGACCAGCTTGGGTCTGTAACCCACTTAGCTGCTATACTCCTTATCTCATTATGAAAGATAAAGTAAAATAGCAGACCAATTATAAAGATTTTTATGTACGTATGCACCCCAAGCTTGCGCCATCCCTGGCATAAACTATCTGAAGCAGACATCTTTGAACTATTAGATTCTGTATCATACACCATAATTAAACAACTTTTTTAGAAGAAGCTGCCGAAAGGCCTGCTTGTCCCGAAGTCTCTGTCTGCAAAATTGCGATCATAAATAAACCCAAATCCGTAGGTTGCCCTGAAAGCATTTCTTAAAATCGCACGCCACCTCGAAGTCGGATGTGTACCAACATTAATCAAATCATTTGGCTTAATGAAGAAGTCAGGCTGTTCACCCCTGGCTATCTTGTCTAAATCGACCATAACCGTTTCTTCTTTTTTCTTTCCGATCCTTCTTGTAACTTCGCACCTTTTGGGCCAAGCCAAAGGGCCTAATCCGCCGGCAGATGCGATTGCCATTTTTAAAGTCATCGGCCTTCCAGTAAGATTAATATTACCCTGGAAATTACAATTACCCATTATATAGAATTCACCGATTATGTCAACAGGAACATGTATACTATCACCAGGTCTTATCACTACATTATAGCGTGGATCACCACCAAGAAGCTTATCAGTAGGAATCTTTATTACACGTGTTTGAACCCCGCCCTGACCTATACTGTCCCAGTCAAAGCTGTCTTGGCTCTGTTTTTCAGCAGGTTCAGTTGGCCTTTGAGCTACTTCTGTAACTTCCGGGGCCTCTTCAGCGCTGCCTACACTAACAGGAATCCACTTACCATCCTTGAATACCCATTCTACTCTGCCAGTCTGATCCGTCTCGATCGGCTCGGCGATTGTCTCGCGCTGGCTGACAACCTCCTCCTGAATCGGCTCAAGCTCTGTAACTTCCTCTGCCAAAGGTTCAAAACCCTCAGGCAATGCAGCCTCAGCTAATTCTTTCTCTGTTATAATGTCTGATGCGATCATTACTAAGATCTGAGAATCTGATGTTTGCTCAGCTCTCGGAGCAATCACTTCAAGTTCCTTATCTTCTGCTTCAAAGAATAAATCTTCACTTCCCATAACATCCGGACTTGACATACCCTCTTTACCTGTCACCTGTCTGGAAACATAAACGTAACTGATATTAAACTGGCTTATACCACCAGCTAACGAAAGTGCATCTGTCAACCTGAAAGCATATCTTGGTATTTCATATCTGCTTGGCTGCGGAATTCCATTGCCAAGTATAGAAAACATCCTTTTCTGTGAAGCAATCAACGTAACAATAACTGAGGGGTCTTTTAAAATATTTGGGGAAAGTATTTGTTTTATTTCTTCTTCAAGCTGAGATTCAGTCAAACTTTCTGCTTCTACGATACCAACATCCGGAATAGATAATTTTCCGGTTTCTGTGACAATATAGGAGTTTTCTATTGCAACACCTTCCTGAAAAAGCTCAAATATGTTAACTCTTACTACATCTCCAGGGCTAAATACGTAGTCTGTATCATAGGATATTATATCACCAGGTCTTGGCTCTTCACCGCTTTCCCAGGCGACGGGTGCCTCTTCAGCAACGCCAAGCGTGTCGAGAATCACATTAACTGCCGGTACCGGACGGAATCTTCCCACTTGGGCTGGATCTAAAAAGTTTTCACCACACCCCGAAAGAAAAGCAATAGATATTATCAAAACCGCAACGATCGCTATTTCAAGTATTTTTTTCATTTCACCAAATCATCCCGATAAACTTTGAAAATTATTTCCGCTAAAAACTTAAAAACACAATTATTCCTTTTGCACGAACTGATTTATCGGTTCACTTGCCTACTCTCTTAAGTTTTTTTAGCTTCTGTAAGAGTACCTGAAATAGCAATGTTAAATAGTGCTTTTAAAAACAGTTAAAACCACCTAAGGTCCTATAATCTAAGGCCGGCACACCCTATGGTTAACCGAATAGCCCGCCCTGCCAAAAGATTATAAGTAATTGTATAAAAAGGAGTTAAAGAAGAACCTGCAACAAAAAGACCTCATAATATACAAAACAACACAAGAAAAGAAGGCAAATTGTGAATATTTTGAAATTCAGAAGATTCTTTGATCTTATTTAAAATTAATAGCTGAAGACCGATAATTATTCAAAGCCGAATATAGATAATCCGCACTCTTTGAGTAAATTTTTTTAATAAAAAATGATTTTGCGTAATTTTGTAAAAATTTAAAGACTATTTAAGAAAAATAACCTGTCAATTTAATCGATTATCCTTCTTCGTCATCATTTCCCGCAAATAATTGGCCATCCAACACCTTTTTCTAACTTATTGCCCATCAAACATATCTTACCCATTTTAACAACATCAATCCAAATCTCGATGCTTGATGATAATAACTCGATTATTATAGGCCCTAACAAGCTGTTTAAAAACATACCTGCGGTCAGGATCAGGGCTTATCATAAACCCTTACATAATCAACTGAAAAATAATCCGGCAAAGCTGCTTTCGTAATATCACCTGTAAAATCTGCGATTTGTTCTGTATGAATTTTTTTTAGTTGCCTCAGCGAAGATTTTTGATAATTATACAACTGTTATTAATTATTGGAGAACTTGAAGATGCAAGACCAATATTACCAAAAACGTGGCTTTAAAGGATTAACAGCCCTGAGCAAATTGATCTTTATAGCTGTCTTTCTAACAGCTGCTTTTTTAGTCTGGCAAATATCTGCAAAAGGTAGCATTGAAGAGGCAAAACAAGCCGGCGAAAATGTTTTAAGTGACTGGATCACTGCGACAGGTAAAATGATAATAGCAGGTTTCATATGCGCATACGCAGCACACTTTTTTCTGCCTCATACAAAATTTAAAAACCAAAAGTTCTACTGCGCAGATTGCGGCCAATTTTTAGGGTATAAAATCACAGACTGCACTAACACAAATTGCCTCTCAAACCGATATACAACCGACTCCCAAAGAGCTGAAAAAGCAAAATTAAAATCCCGGAACCAGTAAGCTATACCCTTGAAGGCTAAGAAATGTCCGCGAATAAATCCG
>JAGLTN010000458.1 GCA_023135255.1 Planctomycetota bacterium | reverse complement strand
GACGATGGATTATGAGTATGAAGGTAAGAAGTATATGCTCAATCTTATCGATACGCCTGGGCATGTGGATTTTCATTATGAAGTCTCTCGTTCTTTGGCTGCCTGCGAGGGTGCGCTTCTGGTCGTTGATGCTACTCAGGGGGTTGAAGCTCAAACGGTGGCTAACGCTTATCTGGCTACTGAAGCAGGGGCTGAGATGCTGGGTGTTATCAATAAGATCGATCTGCCGGCAGCGCAGGTTGATGTTGTCGGTGAAGAGGTGGAAAATGTTCTTGGGATCAGGAAAAACGAATGTTTTCCGATAAGTGCCAAGAGCGGACTTGGTGTTAAGGAGTTGCTTGACGCGGTAGCTGAGCTTTTGCCCGGGCCGGAAGATAGAAGCGATGAGCCTACAGCGGCTTTGATATTCGACAGCCATAGTGACGAGTATCGCGGTGTGATTTGTTATGTCAGGGTGTTCGCGGGTAAGCTCAAAGTTAGGCAGAAAATACGTTTTATGGGGGCCAATAAAAGCTATCTGATAACTGAGCTTGGCAAATTTAAGCCTGAAATGACCGCTATCGATGAGCTTGGTACGGGTGAGGTTGGATATGTTATTGCCAACATCAAGAAAATAGCGGATGTGCATATCGGCGATACTATCACAGATGAATTGGAGCCGACGGGTAAGCCATTGGCTGGGTATGAATCTCCGATGCAGATGGTTTTCTCTGATTTTTATCCGGGCAATAATACCGATTATCCGAAACTGCGGGCGGCTTTCGATAAGCTGGCTTTGAATGACGGGAGTTTTTCGTTTGTGCCTAATAATTCACCTGCGCTTGGCTTTGGTTTTCGCTGCGGCTTTTTGGGGCTGCTTCATATGGAAATCGTTCAGGAAAGGCTTGAAAGAGAAAACGATGTCGATGTCATCCAGACCGCACCGACGGTAAGCTATGAGATCTTAACAACGACTGGTGATATAAAGAGAATAGACTCACCAAGCGAACTGCCTGATATCACTAAGGTAGAAGAATTGCGTGAGCCTTTTGTTAAGCTTGAGATAATTACCCGTGCCGATACCATTGGCGGTATTATGAAACTGGCTGAAAGCAGACGGTGCAAGCTTATCCGGACCGATTATCTCAGTACTACGAGGGTGATGATGCAGTACAAAGCACCTCTTGCTGAGATCGTATATGATTTTT
>JAGLTN010000457.1 GCA_023135255.1 Planctomycetota bacterium | reverse complement strand
AGCAAATAATGACATCCCCAACTAAAACCTATTTATCCACACCCTACCACTATATCTTAATCGAAAAAAGAACCCTGATTTCTTTAGAGAAACTCACGCATTCATAGTACTTTTTTATTAAAAAATCAAAATTTTAATAGTAAAAAAAACTTAAATTTTCTAAATTCCACAAAAAACCCTGAATTTGCACCAATAACTAAGATATCATACGCTAAATTCTTTTTTTTTGTTCTAATATTTTAACTGAAAAATTGTTATTTTTTAATATTTAACTTACAATAATGCCATGAATAAAAAAATTACCATCGCTGATCTTGCGGAAGCAAAACAGCAGAATAGAAAAATTATCGCTGTCAGTTGCTATGACTATATGACCGCATCACTCGCTGCACAGGCAGAAATCGAAATGCTGCTCGTAGGAGATTCAGCTGCTCAGTTCATGTTAGGCCATGATTCTACGCTGCCTGCAACTATGGATTTCATGGTTACGATAACCGCCGCTGTCCGTCGTGCAGCTCCGAAAGCATTTCTCGTCGCTGATATGCCCTTTTTGTCATATAACCTGGGAATATACGAAGCAATAAAAAATGCGGGCAGATTTGCCGCCCAGGCCGGTGCCGATATGATCAAGATCGAAGCCTCCAGCTCTTGCCTCGATGTCATAAATGCAATAAGCAACGCTGGTATGGCAGTAATGGCCCATATAGGCATCAAACCTCAGTCCATCAGCAAAGTCGGTAGATTCAAGGCTGAAGCAACCACAGCCGAAATGGCAGCTGAACTTATAGCCTCCTCAAAACAAATGGTCGATGCCGGCGCAAGTGCCCTGCTGATAGAAGGAACCGCCGCCGAGGTTGCCGCGATAATCACAGAATTATCCGATGTCCCGGTCATTAGTTGCGGCTCAGGCCCCGATTGCGATGGCCAAATACTCATAGCTCCGGATATCTTAGGTCTGACACAAGGCAGCTTACCTAAGTTCTCAAACAAATACAGCAACCTCGCTGAAAAAACCGTAAAAGCTTTCTCAGACTATGCAAAAGATATCCGAGAAAACAAATTCCCGGACCAAGACCACTGCTACCATATGAAAAAAGGGCAGTTAGATCTGCTCAAAAAAATGTTAGACGATATGAGAAGCTAAACACAGACTGAAATTCAGCAGAAATGAAACCGATTTTTCATAGCAAACCACCATATTTTGCGGTAACATACTCCGGTGTAATTGACTTATTTAATACGACAGGCTTTTAATACGACAGGTTTTACTACATGACAGAAGGATTACAAACTGCAGCAGATAAATCCAAAATCAGGCACCCTAAACCTGTTTTGATAGTGTCTAAGGATAGCGTAATCCGTTACAGAATTTTTCTTCAGCACTTGCTTTTAGGATTGGCAGATAACTCGATCAGCCCCATCATTGTATGTCCGCCCCAATGTAATTTAGATTCCGTGGCTTTGCCGGCAGTAGAGATTATCAGGCACCCTTTTTTTAATATCCCTCTCATATTCAATAGCAAAAACAACAAGATACTTCACGAGAGCATATTAAAATCAAAGCCCAATATCATCCACTGCCTTTGCCCAACCAAAGCACGTTTTACAAAAAAACTGTCCAAAACCACAAATCTCAGTTATGTCCTTTCATTAAACTCGCTCGAAAAACATCCCAAAACTCTTGCGATATCCCACAAAAGGTGCTCAGCTGTTCTTTCGCCAACCAAAAATATAGCTGAAAATTTCGCAAAGCTCCACCACAGGTTCTCGAACAAAATAAAGCAGATAAATATAGGAACCTTTGCTCAGCCTCAGATTGATTGTTTAAAGAAAATAAACCAGACTGTCAGCATGGTAACAGCCGTCAACACATCTCATACTGAAAAAACAGAAAGTTTGCTCTCTGCGATTCGTCATCTGGCAATTGACGGATACGAATTCATGCTGGTAATAATTGCAGGCGCCAAAAGTGAAAAGCCTCTTCGGAAACTCATTCACGAAC
>JAGLTN010000456.1 GCA_023135255.1 Planctomycetota bacterium | reverse complement strand
CCTTACAGCCACAGGTTCGAATTTTACTGAATTTTCCATTTGCACGTTATCACAGTAGTAAAAACTTTCCCATTTGTCATTAGCAAATTTTTCAAGCTGATATTTTTTTATTCTACGCCCGCATTCCTGTATTATTAGTGCACTTGAGATTTTTGCGGGTTTTTGCAGGTCGATTTCTAACCACGCTTGTTTTGTGCCGGCATCTGTAGCCCATCTTGTTTCCATGTTGTCATCGACAGCCTTTTCCGGACTGTAGTTGCTATCGTTCTCGCAAATATTTGAAGCTTTTGATGGTTTATTGAAGGCAACCGATTGCGATGGAACATCAACAGGGGCGATTTTTCCCGCATTCCCATCAAGAGTCAACTTTATAATTGTATCCACATATTGCTGGTATTTTAAAGGCAATGTAATCTTGATACTATCTTCTGTTTGAGATATATTTGCTTTGCCGCCAGTAAGTACCACAGCTTTTTTAATTTTTCTACCGATAGCGGGCAGGATTAATTTTTCTCCAGTCCAGTTGAGTACATGCAGATATATAACATTGCCTTTGTACGTGCTGGCGCCATATTTCCCAGGCTTAAATGGCCCGCCTCTTGTTTTGTAAATTGATTTACCATACTTTTTAAGCCAATCACCCATTTCCCTTAATCTTTCCACCTGCCTCGGTTCAATCCTGCCATCCGGCATCGGGCCTACGTTAAAAAGAAGATTGCCATCACCACCGATAACTTTCACCAGTGTTTGTATACACTGTCTCTTTGATTTCATATCATCGTTTGGTTTATAAGACCACTGATCCCCAATGGTTATACAACTTTCCCATGAGCGGTCATTCTGAAATCCGCCAATGGTTTGCTCTGGCGTTCCAAAATCAGCTGGCAAACCTGCGCGGTTATTGATGATTATACCAGGCTGAAGCCGGCGAGTCATTTTCAGTAATTTTTCCGCCTGCCAGTCTTTTGCGGGTACTCCCAATCCGTCAAACCATATTATACCAACTTTGCCGTAATTTGTGCAAAGCTCGCGAACCTGATTATGAAAATATTCGACATAGTTTTCATGTCTGTCACCATTAAAGTAATCCGGATGATGCCAGTCAGGCTGGGAATAGTAAAAACCAAGTTTTAATCCAGCTTTATGGCAGGCATCAGCAAGCTGTTTGACTATGTCCTTTCTGTAAGGCGATTGGGAATTCGTTATTTTGTAGTCCGTGTATTTGCTGTCAAAATTACAAAATCCGTCATGGTGCTTTGTAGTGAACACCAGATATTTCATACCGGCGTCTTTTGCGATCTGCACCCATTGTTCAGCATCAAACTGCAGGGGGTTAAACTTTTTATATAAGTTATCGTACTTCTCGGCTGGTATAATGCCATGAATACATTTCCATATTTGTGAACCTTGCCTGTTGGGGTCTGTTTTTCTGGCCCAGCTTATTTCTGTCCCTTTTAAACTGACAGGCCCCCAGTGAACGAATAAACCGAAACGAGCATCTCGCCACCACTGCATTCTTTGGGCTTTTTGCTGCGGTGCTTCTGTAAAGGTCTCTTGCGCTAAAATAGCCGGAGTTAAAAGCAAGTGTAGCGACATTATGCATACTGCCAGATAAACAGCTTTTGATTTTATTGACATATTTGCCTCCAATCAAAACAGAATTTTACTGATCAGTTTCTTCGGATTGTGTTTGTATCTGCTCAAGCTCAAAACCGAACTTGTCCAGCTTCCTGTTACCTTCTTCATACTGAGAGCTTGCATTTCGCATGTGTTTGCCGAGGACATCCCATGAAGACATAAAGCCTGCAAAAGATGAATTAAGCTTTTTCAAGTTTTGCCTGATCTGAGCAGCTTGCTTTTCTATCTGCAAGCCATTGAGTCCCATTACTATTGTTGACAGATATGTAAACAGCAGGTTCGGCGATACCGGTATAACTTTTTTATCCAGTGCGATCTCAACAATATCTTTAGCGTCGCCGGGGTATTTTATAATTGTTTCATAGTAAATATTTTCAGCGGGGATATACATCATTGCAAAATCGAGAGTCCCCTCTGCCGGCAGGATATATTGATCTGCGATTTTGTTGATATGTTTTATGACATCGTTATGAAAATTTTTGCGAAGCTTGATTTTTTCTTCTTCGGTTTCAGCCTCTGCGATTTTTTCGAATGCAGGCAGTGGAAACTTTGCGTCTATCGGGACAGTGTGCTTATCGAGCTTTATTAACGCATCGACGATCTTTCCATTTTTGAAACCATGCTGTAATTCATACGAATCTGTCGGCATGATGTTGGCGAGCAGATTCTCCAGGCTGCTTTCGCCCATCTGGCCTCGCAGTTTCGGACTGCTGAAGATATGTTGAAGTCTTTTAACATCGTTTCCCATTTCAAGCATCTGCTGATTAGTACCCTGGAGTTTGCCTATCTGGCCATGAAGCTCATTAAGAACCTTCTGGCTTGACTCTAAAGACTTAGTCAGGTTGACTTGATTGGTCAGCAATGATTTCTGAACAGTGTCTTTGGTCGTGTCCTGCAGAGATTTTATAGATTCAAGCTGTTGCTGGAGCATCCCTATAGCTGTTGCCTGGGAAGAAATATCATTTCTACCGGCAAAACTGCTGTTTATAAGCCAGAAAAGCAATCCCACTACGATAACAACGAGAACTAAAACTGCCGCAATTAATATTGATTCCATATTCGTATCCTTAAAAACTGGTTTGATTATAAGTTTTCTCAGCCGAATCGTCAAAAGCAATAACCCGTCTAAGCCGGTTTTGTTTAATTTATTTTTGTTTTTAGTGATAAAGTGAAGTACCATAACAATATTGTTTTATTATTTGATAGAGATTTCCAGCAAAGGAGTATATGTGAGCGACATCAGAGCTGTTATTTTTGACTGGGGCGGAGTGTTAATCGATGACCCAGCCCCGGGGCTTATGAAATATTGCGCTGATGAACTGGGGGTGACACAGCAGGACTATACACAGGCTCACAGCATGTTTCAGGACGATTTCCAGAAAGATATCATTATCGAAAGAACATTCTGGCAAAATATTTGCAGCCAATTAAATGTTTCGTTGCCGAAATCACAATCTCTTTGGGCAGATGCTTTTGCAGATGTTTACAGCCCCAAAACAGAAGTTTTCGATTTGGCGAAAATTTTAAAAGCATCAGGATATAAAACCGGTTTTCTTTCTAATACTGAGATGCCCTGCTACGAATTTTTTCATAAGCAAAACTACGACATGTTCGATGTTACGTTGTTTTCCTGTTGTGAAAAGCTCACCAAACCTTCCGAACAGATATATCTAAATGCTGTTACAAAGCTTGGAATTGAACCTGGTCAGGCAGTGTTTATCGATGACAAGACTGAATATATTAGAGGCGGGGAAAAAGCGGGTCTGAATACGATTTTATTTGAAAATGTTACGAAACTAAAACAGCAATTGATTTTACTGGGAGTTGAGCTCTGACAAATGCGCAAACATCTTGCAATACTTAAATCTCCATATCTCAAAGCTGTTATCGGTGGACAAAAAACAATCGAAGCCCGATTGACAAGGACAAAACGTCAGCCTTTCGGTCAGATTGATGTCGGCGATTTTGTATATCTTAAACAAGCCAGTGGGCCGATTTGTGCAACAGCTAAGGTTACTGTGGTTAAAATTTATGAAAATCTTGACAGTCTGGAAATTGGTAAAATTAAAAAGCTTTATAATAAGCAAATTTGCGGCAATCAAAGCTACTGGCAAAGTAAAACGGATTGTCGCTACGGCCTATTGATCTGGCTTAAAGATGTTAAGAAGATATCTCCGGTTAATATCAACAAAAGAGACCAGCGAGCATGGGTCGTATTGAGTAAAAACCTTAATTATGGTTTGGAGTATTGAGTTATAAGAACTTTCAAATGAAAACAGGCGTATAGACCTGATAATATTCAAAGGAGACAAATAATGAACAGACGAGAATTTATTGAAGCAGGCTCACTGGGATTTGTTTTAGCAAATAATCTTTTTGCACAAAATAGTCCTCAAAATAGCCAACCAAACAAAGAATTACGTGCAAAAGATGTTAACGCGTATTTAAGGTCTTTAGAAAAAGTCCCTGAACCCTCTGTTGACAAGATCATAATTGGTGACCCTGAAACAGTTGTCAAAAAAATAGGAACATGCTGGATGCCATACTGGGATACCTGCAAAGAAGCTGTCAGTCAGGGAGTCAACTTGCTTATTGTGCATGAGCCTACATTTTATACCCATTGGGATCTTGATTTGGAAAAGGATCACCTTAAAAAGATTTGGTGTTTGTCGGATTACACAAAGCTGCGTGAGGAAAAGAGTAAGTGGATAAGAGATAATGGTCTTGTAATAATCCGTTGTCACGATGTTCTCGATAAGATCAAAGGCTTTGGAATTCCATTTGCGCTGGGGAAAGTTTTGGGATTTGAAGATAGTGATATTGTCAGGTCTAAACTTTTTTATAATGTTTATAAAACTCCCAAAACACCTGCTATAAAGATTGCCAGAGACATCGCAGGTAAACTCAAAGCTTATGGTCAGCCAGGGATCGCTTTTTATGGTCATGATGATTATCCTGTTAGTTCGGTTGGTGTGGGGACGGGCTGTCTCTGTGACCCGATGGAATATGGACACTTAAAGCCTGATATGTTCATAGCGATAAATGACGTGGTAAACACGTGGGTACAGACAACTTATGCTCAGGATATGGGTCAGCCTCTTTTAGTTATAGACCATGGTACCGCTGAAGATCCTGGTATGCAGGCATTAAATTCTCATCTGAAAAAAGCTTACCCGGACAGAGATGTTCTTCACTTTGGTCGTGGTTGCAGCTTTAAATGGGTAAGTGGTTGAAAGTAATCTGGAATTAGTTTTTCTGTTTTTCAACTAATTGCAATAAATACCATTCTAAGTGCGTCTATCTCTATGAAAATAACATTTTTATTATCGAAAGGGTAGAACTATGATTAAGAAAACAGTATTGATCGCGATATTGATCTCACTATTGGGGTGCGTAGCCTTGGCGAAGCCTCAGGCAACAGATGATCAAGACAAAGCTCAGATCGCGGGCCCGGCAAAACACGCCCAGCGTGTTAACCAGTGGTCAAATGAGCTAAAAGCCGCTTATGAAGCTAAGGATATGGATAAGATCGGTAAGTTGATCGAACAAATGGATAATTTTAAAGCCAGAATCCGTAAAGCACATGCTGGAAAGAGACTCCAGGACGGTGAAAAACGAGGAAAAGATAAACGAGCTCGCAAAGCAGGGAGGTTTTCTAAAGGCGATCGCCCCCAAAATAAATCTCGTATGCAAAGACCTATGAAGCAGTGGCAAGGCGACGGTATGCCGAGACAGGATAGATGGAGTCGGAAAAAACATCACCAGGGTGGTCAGATGAGGTCATGGCAGAGCAGTCGACACCAAGGCGGATTTGCCGGAAGTGGTCAGTTCAGCAATAGAAAATTTGCCCGCAGGGGACAAGGTATGAGGAACCAGAGGCCGCAGTGGCAAGGCCAGGGTGGACGTTATCAGGGGCAAGGGTTTGCCGGACCTATGATGGGTGCAAGGCAAATGAGACAAGGACAGATGAGTAGACAACGGCAAGGTCAAAACCAGTGGCAAGGGCCAAGGAATATACAAAGGCAGGGTAAATTCCGCGGGCAGCGTCAAATGGCAAGAGGTTTTGCCCGTCGCCAACAAGGTCAATGTCCAATGTATCAAGGGCAAAGAGGGGTCGGTAGACCACGTTATCAGCAGAAATCATGGGGTCATGGTCAGTTCAAAGGTTCTGAATTTAAACATCAAGGCCGAGGTAGAAAAAGACAGGGAGTAACACCGCCCGGAAATGAATGGGAATGGTAGGATAAATTAGCAGATACATAAAATATATCGGCTGTGGGTTTAAATTTGATCCGCAGCCGTTTTTTTGCGCATAAAATAAGCCTTATTCAAATATTGTCCGAATAAGGTTTATTATGCCAATCCCAACCAAATTTTTCGCTTTATCCGCGGGTAAATA
>JAGLTN010000455.1 GCA_023135255.1 Planctomycetota bacterium | reverse complement strand
TTGCAACTCTGAGCAATGTATTTTTTCTCTGCTCAATCGCTTCAATTATCCACTGTGCAGAACGAATATTGTTTTGCAGAAATTTGCGTGCATTTTCATTGGTTTTTTTATTTTTTGAAAGCTTTTCATAGTAATTGTTTACACGCAGATTGGGTAGGTTCGAATTTGCAGGTTTTATTATATATTCACCCGTTTCTTCATCCTTGTGTACGATAACATCGACAGAGATGGGATGGTTTTTTTCCTGACCGACCTGCAATCCTGGTGAAGTGTCGAGCTTGCTCATGCGTTTGATCGCGTGATTGATGTCGTCAAGGGAGCAGTTCATTTTTTTAGCTATTTCAGGCAGATGGTTTTCGAGCAACTCTTTCATATAATTTTTAACAAGTTTCTGCTCAAAAGTCATATCTTCGCCGTTCTGCGACATCTGTATAAGCAGACATTCCTGTAAATCGCGGGCACCGACGCCCGTTGGTTCAAGGGTCTGCACCAATGCCAGAGCGTTATTGAGGTCCTCAATGGAAAAATCATTGCGGTCCTTATTATGCAGTTGTTCGAGCCTGACAGATAGATAGCCCCGCTTGTCAATATAATCGATAATCATTTTGCCGGCGATTTTGACAGATTCTTCAGCATCTATCAACCGCCACTGGTTGGAAAGATATTCGTGCAGTGAGATAGGTGCAGACTCGGTGTTTTTTATAGCCTCCAGCTTTTTGTCCACTTCTCCTGTTCGTGGCTTTCTATAAAAAGATTCATCCTGATTTATGCATTCTTTAAAATTCTCGTCTATTCTGTCGAATCTGCTGAAATCCTCAGTTTTTTCAAGATAATCTTCTTTAGCAGGATCGCTTTCTTCGGGCTTAGATTGTGTCTCGGTATCACTGTCAGGGTTTGAAGTCTCCTCAACTTCAAGTACAGGGTTGCTGTTAAGTTCCTGTTCTATCCTCTCCTGCAGAGCAAGTATAGGAAGCTGGAGTATTTCCATTGACTGAATCATATGCGGAGCCAGCTTCATTCGCTGCTCCATCCGCATTTGTCCTGTCATTTCCAGCTTCATTTTCGTTTTCTCCGGTTGACTATTATCACAATTACTATTTTGAAACAAATACCATTTATATTATATCACCTCTTTTATATTGAGCGATTTTAATTTTATTCAAATTACGTCTATTCTTCAATTTCGGTTAAATTAAAGCATCGGTTCAACAGATTTTAAGGCTGATAATGCGTTTGGGTCACTCTATCTGCTGTCTGCCGAGAATAGCTTCGGTTAAAATTTTGTCGCTTGAGTATTCGATAGTGCTGCCTGAAGGCAGGCCTCTTGCCAGTCTCGTAATTTTTACGCCCATCGGTCTGAGCAGCGAACTTATATATAAAGCGGTACCGTCGCCTGCAATGTTGGGGTTGGTAGCCATGACAATTTCGCTTATCGAATCTTTTCTTACCCGCTCTATGAGCTGGTCAATAGTCAGATCAGACGGTTCAATTTCTTCCAGCGGGGCGATATGTCCGCCGAGTACATGGTAAACCCATTTACACGAACCTGTTTTTTCAAGAGATATAATATCCCTGGGGTGCTCGACAACACAGATTATCGATTGGTCCCGTCGGCTGTCACTGCATATATTACAAACCGTTTCTTCTGAGAAGTTGTAGCATATTTTGCAGCTATGTATTTTTGTTTTCACATCGTTTATTGCCTGCGCTAATGCCATCGCAGAGGCGGAATCTACATTTAAAATGTGAAACGCCAGCCTCTCTGCGGTTTTAGGGCCTATGCCGGGCAATTTGGCGAACTCTTCTATCAGCTTATTCAAAGTTTCTGTGTAAATATCGCTCATAATCTATATATTAATCCATCCATCGGGTCATTTTGTCAAGATTCTTCTTTGCTTCTTATATCAGTAACAGTAGCTTCGAACTCCATAAGTACAGCTTTTACCGCGGGGTCATTTATTAATCCGTTTTTTAGCTGAGCTCCGCTTTTTTGCGGCAGTTGTTCTTTTTGTTCAGAAGATGCCTTTGGTTTGTCTGAATCAGCATCTTTTTCTGTTGCAAAATCAATATGCCTGAACTGCTCTGATAAGTTTTTAAAAGCTCTTAATATATTTTCAGCTCTGCCGTTGCTTTTGCAGAGGTCCATCGACATTTTATCAGCAGGCTTGAATTCTACGGTGAGATTGCCGCTCTCAAAGCTTACAGGTTTTACCAGCTTTAAGATTCCCAAAGCTACTTTCCCGAGTTCTTCAGATATATTATCAAGCAGCTGGTTCCAGTTATCTTTTAAATATTGCAGATCGATATTGCTATCTGGAATATTAATATCAGCAGCTGTTGCTGATTGATCGTCTAAGTCGGCTGTTGTCGGCTGCGGAGGGTTAGTTAACTTTTTTTTTAATGTTGGCATCGACTTAATTTGTTTCAATAACTGGTCGACATTTAAAAAATGTTCACTTAAAGCGAACCGAAGCATACAGGCTTCAAGAAGTGCTCTTGCAGAATCGCTGTTTTTTATCGTCCATCTCATTTTTTCAAGAGTCGTGATATTATAAACTAACGCTGCAAGGTCGAATTTTTCCGCTAATTGGGCTATATGCTCTTTCTGCTTTTCGGTCAGGATAAGGATATTTGCTTTACCGGCGGTAGATTTGAAGACCATAAGGTCACGCATATTATCTATCAGTGAATCGACAATTTGAACTTCGCTCATCCCTGTGGTTATCAGCTCGTCTGTCGACTGCAATGTTGCCACAGCGTCGCTTGAGCCGATGTTTTCTATAAGATTATATATTTTTTCGCTGTCAGGACACCCCAGGCACTCTTCGAGCAGATTGACTGTTAACGTACCATTGCATGTGCTTATCAATCTGTCCAGCAGACTCAGAGCATCTCTCATTGAGCCGTTAGCCATTTTTGAAAGATGAATTATTAAATCATCCTCAAATTTTATCTTTTCCTCTTTGAGGACAAATTTAAGATGTTGTGCGATTTGTACAGGACCAATGTTGCAGAAATCGAATCGCTGACATCTCGACTGGATTGTCGGGATGACTTTGTTGGGTTCGGTAGTGGCGAAAATAAATTTTACATGCTCCGGAGGCTCTTCCAGTATTTTGAGCAGGGCGTTAAACGCCGGCACTGACAGCATGTGTACTTCGTCGATGATGTAAATTTTGTATCGGCCTCTGGCGGGGCGGTATATTGCATTTTGCCTTAGCTCCCTGACCTGTTCAACACCATTATTAGAAGCACCGTCGATCTCAATTACATCAATGTCTTCACCTGTGTTTATTGCGATACAGCTTTGACATTTACAGCAAGGCTCGATTGTCGGCGCATCAGTTTTCAGGCAATTAAGAGCTTTAGCAAGAATTCTTGCCATGGTTGTTTTGCCGACGCCTCTGGTTCCTACAAACAAGAATGCGTGTGCGACTCGCCCTGTTTTTATCGCGTTTTTCAGCGTCTGCGAAACAGGATCCTGTCCCACGACATCATCAAAGCTCTGCGAACGGTATTTTCTTGCGAGAACTGTATAAGCCATTGTTTTATATTCAAAAAAAGCGGCCGGGTTTACCACAGCACAACTGAGCGTTCGCTTATGGCTGCTCGGTTCCCCGCCTGACCAAATTCACGTGCTCGGTCTGCATGGGACCCGGCCATTATTATTTCTGACCTGTAATATTTATTGCGTATTTTAAGGATGATAATATAACATGAGAAATAAATATTTGCCACAAAAACATTTTAAATTGACAAAAATTGCGGAATCGCCTAACATTTTATTATGTAAGAGTTGACTGACATTATGGTATTTGAGGTGGTTTTTTAAGGGGAGATCAATGAAAGTAAGAGTTGAAGATACATGCACAGCCTGCGGTATTTGTACTGAAATATGCCCAAGTGTTTTTCAGATGGGCCCTGATATCGCAGAAGTTATCTCAGAAACGGTACCAGCTGAGTATGAGGAAGATGTTCAGCAGGCAGCTGATGAGTGTCCGGTGGAGGCGATTGTCGTAGAGTAATCCAAATTATGTCAGCCGGAGAGTTCTTTGCTTCTGTCGGATGCACTTTTTAAGGCAGCTTCTACCAAATTGCCGAAACCGCCTGCTGCGAATGTTTCCAGCGCTGCCTGAGTAGTTCCGCCTGGAGAGGTAACTTTTTTACGAAGTACAGCAGGGCTTTGGTTGTCTTTGGCTGCTTCTACGGCGAGTATTGCAGAGCCTTTGGCGGTTTGCAGGACAAGGTCTTTTGCGATGTTTTCTTCGAGACCAAGTTTGACTGCCGTTTTTATCATCTCTTCCATCAGCAGAAAATAATACGCAGGTCCTGAACCGCTGACAGCTGTTACCGCGTCGATCAGCTGTTCTTTTTCAACTATTACAGCTTTGCCGATAGCGTCAAATATAGACTTTGCCTCGTTCAGCCTTGGTTTTGCATTTTCATTTGCGTAAAGTCCGCTTGCCCCTTCGCCCACAAGAGCCGGGGTGTTCGGCATCACCCGCACGATTGCGGCATCACCGAGATTTTCCGCAAGGAAAGCGGTAGTAATTCCCGCAGCGATCGAAATGAAAAGTTTATCTTTACCAGCGGCTTCTTTGATATCAGCTAACGCAATTGCCATGGTCTGGGGTTTGACACTTAGTACGACGATATCAGAATTTTCCACCAGCTTGCAGTTATCCTCGGCAACCGTTACGCCATATACGCTTTGCATGTAAGAAAGTCTTTCAGCGTTGATGTCACTTATCGTTACCTGTGACGGGCTGAATAATTCAGCGCCGATTATACCTTTAATGATGGCCTCTGCCATATTTCCACTGCCTATAAAGCCGATAGTGTTCATTTTATTTCCTCATTTTTAGCCTTGGTATTCTTTAAGGTCGTAATACTGTTTAAAGCTTTTCGTATCCGCCAGGCCGACGTATTCATCGAACACAACCTCAACTCGGTAGCCTTGTTTTCTGAGTTTGGTAAAAAGCTCAATATATTTTCTATGATACTTTGATGCTGCTTCTTTTTCCAGCGAATCTCTGTATTTCTGAGAAAATCTTACGCCGACAACAGGTTTGGAATTTATTTCTTTCGTTCTGTCAATAAAATCATACCCGTCTTTTAATATAACTTCTTCCTCAACAGCATTTTCCACTCGCACATGTTTGGAAACCCAGGGCCTGGAACCTGATTCTGATATAATATCGAACCATGCTTTTTTATCTTCGGAGTTTTTCACATAAAATATGGTTATGAAAGGTTTGTTCATTTGTTTGGCCATAGAAGAAAATGCTGCCGACTCAGCGAGAATACCGATTTTGTTGTCAGGTTGTATTTTGTGGTAAACTTCGCGGAAAACCGCATCGCAGTGTTTAAAGCTACGCTGAGCTGAAAAACCGACAGTCACCAGCCAAGGCGTCAAACAATCTGATGCGCAGCCCCACAAAGCTATATTGTCAGGCAGAAAATTTCTGACCCGCTCATAGTGCTGAGCGCTCCATTGATATCTCAAATCTATCCATTTCAGGAAAAGAGGGTTCTTTTTATTACCCCAGAAGTTTTTATCTTCCCAGTTGGGCAATGTGGAAGATGTTGCCTGATAAAATTTTTCCTTACAATGCTCACAAACGCATACATCGTAATCGGGGGAGAAATCCAGATCGTCACTCATCAAAGCGTCAAACCTGACTTTTTCAAGATATCTTTTGATCATATCTTCATAAGCTTTTTGAAGATCGGGATTGTTCGGGCAAAAGTTTTCATAGCTTGTTGAAAAGTGTGGTTGTTTGCCTGTGCTTGCTCTGACATGTCTCCACTTTGCCATCTCGGAGCCTTTATAGTAAACATCTTCCCAGCTATCGGGATAGAACGATACACCATGGTTATTTTTTTTCCTTATTTCCCAGCGGTCTTCAATTGTTTTGGGTCTGAAAACCAGCGCCGCTGAATGATGCTCAACGACCCTGATGCCGTTATCGTGGCAGATTTCGACGACTTTTGCCAGCATAGCGATAAGCCGGTCAAGAAGTGGCACAAAATCCCATCGAAAATGAAAACCGAAAGTTACCACGCAGTTAACACCAGCTTTTTTAAAGGCTTTAGCTCTTCGAAGCCATTTTTTTTCAACCTCATAGTCCGGCCAACCAATATCTTCGATTGTAAACCACCACGAAGCCATTTTGGATTCGTAAAGCCATTCAAATGGCTTTTCATTATTAACAGATGTTTTTATAACTTCCTCCGCCAAAATCATTTTATTAAGAGATAACCCTGCAGCAACACCAAAGCCATTTTTTAGTAACTGCCGTCTGTTTATTTTTTCTTTCATGTGATATTCCTTTTTAATGATATTTTCAACCAGTAAGCAGTTCGAATTCTTCTACACTAAGCGATTGTCTTAGTTTTTGCAAAGCGATTAGCTCTATCTGGCGGACTCTTTCTTTTGTCAGCTCGAGGTGGTCGCCGATCTCTTTGAGCGTTTTCTTTTCTTTTTTTATCAGTGAGCCTAACAGCCCGAAGTGATTTAGTATTATGTATTGTTCCCGCTCGTTGAGATTGTCTTTTATGACCTGTGCAAGGCTTCTGTGGGCTCTTTCGACAGCTTCTACGCCTGGGATCGTTTTGGTTCGCATATCCTGCTGAATATCTGACATCGAGTCATAGGTTGCTTTGTCAAGCCTGGTAATTTCAGCGGGTATCTTTCTTGCAAAATCTTTTACTATTATCCATGAGCAGTAAGTTGCGAATCTGAAGCCTCTGGTATAATCAAATTTTTCAACCGCTTTCATCAGGGCAAAATTACCTTCACTGACCAGATCGAGCATATTGGCACCGCGGTGAATGTGTTTATTAGCAATGCTGACGACCAGTCGAAGATTGGCTTCAATTATAATATTTTTAATCGCTTCGCCGCGCTGCAGGTAATCTTCGATCAGTTTAAGCTTATTGCCGGGAGCGTGCTGCAATGAGATATCATTTTTATTTAAATCTGCCAGGTATTTCAAGTAGTTATATCTTCTGAAAAGTTCAAGCTCTCTGTCTCTGTTGAACAGTTCAATTTTTTCAATAGACTCGAGGTATTTTGAAAGCGAACCTGCTGACAATTGCTTCAGCGTTGGCGAGTTGGAAGTTGTTTGTTGAGCGATGTCGATTTTTTGATTTAGAATTTTCTCATAAGCATCAGTTGCGGCAAACTCATCGCTTGCAATAAATTCTATTTTGTGTGCAAGCAGAGTTTTGGCGCGACGCTGGTTAATTATTCTGTATATAGAGCTTTTGCTCCTGTTGAACTGGCTCATCAGCTCTTTTATTGTAACGCCTTTTTTGTGCGATCTATAAAGCTCAGCCGCTTGTTCAGGTTTTATAACGCCTGCTGCTCTGCTGAAGACAGGTTTGTCTGGATGTGTGTTTTCATAATTTATCAAAGTGTAGCGTATCGTCTCATGGGCATGACCGGTTTTTTCGACTATTTGTTCTATGATCCGGTGTCTTGAAGTCTGATGGTTGTCTCTGACAAGATGGCGGGCGAGTTCTGTTATCTTATGCTTTTGTTTTTCAGTTAGTTTTTTAAAATTGGAAGCGTTTTCAACGAGTTGTGGATTTTTACTGTGAAAATTTTCTATCGCTGAATCTGAGAAGCCGAACCGTTTTTTTCCGTCAGCAAAGATATATTTCCGTGCTGACAGCCCTTTATTTCGCCAGCGGTTAATCGTTTTGGTTGAAACTTCGAGTTTTTTCGCCAGCTCTTCGATAGTATATATTTTTTCGTCTTGTTTTGAAACTTCCTCTGCCAGTTGGCCGCTCAATTTGGCGATGAATATTCGCAGGTCACCGGTGAGCTGGTCACCTTTGCACATCTGTTGACCCAATTCGTCTTTGATACGAAATTCAGTGATCTTATAGCAGATAAATTCGAAAGAATATTCTTTGTCCTCTTCGATTATACTAAGAAGTCTCTCTGTGGCCTGGAGCTGGTTAGCGCGTTTTTTGTAAGGCGTAAACCTCATCTGGTTTAGCAGTCGTGACAGATTTTTATTTTCTATTTTACGCATTTTTACCTGATACTAATTCTACAGCAAGATACTTTCCCATCTTACCAGGTGTCTATTTTAGCATATAGATATAAAAAAAACAGCGTTTTTACACGCTGTTTTTTAATTTTAAGCAAGTTTTTTTATTAAGCTACAGAAAGCTTTTTAGCAATGTCAACAGCTGTTGCGGCATCAGCTGCGTAGCCGTCAGCACCAATTTTGTCTGCGTAACCCTGAGTAACAGGAGCTCCGCCGATCATAATCTTTGCATCGATACCAGCATCTTTGATAGCCTGAATAGTTTTTTCCATTGCCGGCATAGTTGTTGTCAGGAGTGCACTCATACCGATAAGGCCTATACCCGTTGCCTTTGCCTGTTCGACGAATTTCTCCGGCGAAATGTCGACACCAAGGTCAACCACTTCAAAACCTGCGCCTTTCATCATCATAGCGACGAGATTCTTGCCGATATCGTGCAAGTCACCCTGTACTGTTCCGATGATGAATTTTCCGATAGGCTCAACACCGGCTTTTGCAAGCTCAGGTTCGAGGATTTCCATAGCTGTTTTCATGGCTCGAGCGGCGATGAGTACCTCAGGAATGTAGACTTCGTTTCTTTTGAAACGACCGCCTATTACATCCATACCCGCTATAAGACCCTGATTGAGAATTTCTTTAGCAGCCATACCTTCGTCTATAGCGGCTTTTGTGATTTCAAGCGCCAGATTCTGGTTACCTTTAATAATAGCTTCGCTTAATGCATTTAAATCTGCCATTTTTAGTTTACCTCAAAAAATAAATAATCTGCCAATTATGTTTATTTTTTCTTTTATCGACTTTCGTGCATATTAAACATTATTCCCGTTCTCAAAACAAGCAATAAAAGCTTTTTTGATGCCGGACAATTGTTTTTCGCCAGATAGCTATATAAAAAAGCAAATTTATGCCATTTTTATTGACCATTCGCCATATCTAAAGTAGCCTAAAGCCTTTATTTTTTGCCTTAACAACGGAGTTTATAGCAGGATAACAATAAAAAAAACCATGAACGTTGTATAGCGTTTCGCGTAAAAGTAGTAATATATACCCTTGAAGGCTAGTAAATGCCCGCGAATAAATCCGTAACTTGTTATTTGTGAATTATTTACCCGCGGATAAACGGTAA
>JAGLTN010000454.1 GCA_023135255.1 Planctomycetota bacterium | reverse complement strand
GAAATTTCTTACCCTGAAGGGTATAGTTTTAGCTTAATTGTAGTAACTTTATTGGCAATTATTTAGCAGATTTTGTGGGAGTTTTTTTTGGTTAAGCTCAAACGACAACTTGGATTAATGGATGTTTTTGCAGTCGCAGCCGGTGCTATGATAAGTTCCGGACTTTTTGTACTTCCCGGGCTTGCTTATGCCAAAGCCGGCCCTGCGATGATATTTTCATATCTGATAGCTTCTATACTCGTTCTGCCCAGCGTATTCAGTAAAGCCGAGCTTGCTACCGCAATGCCCAAGGCCGGGGGGACATATTTTTATGTCGAGAGAAGTTTAGGTTCGGTCTGGGGCCTGTTTAGCGGATTTGCAAACTGGTTCTCCCTGGCGTTGAAAAGTGCTTTCGCTGTTGTTGGTATGGCGGTCTTTGTGAAGCTGTTTGGAGAGATGATGCTTAATTTACAGTTGGGCGCCGAAGCTCTCAAACTTATATCTATTCTCTGCTGTCTCATTTTTATGGTTATTAACATTGTCAGTGTTAAAAGCGCAACAAATTTTCAGATTATTCTGGTCATCTTATTGATTTCAATATTGACGATATTTGTCGGAGCCGGCATTGGGCATGTTAACATAAAATATTATACGGGCTTTTTTGATAAGGGTTTTGGAGCTGTTATTTCTACTGCGGGATTGGTTTTTATCAGTTTTGGAGGTCTTACAAAGATAGCAAGTATTGCTGAGGAAGTTCATCATCCAGGTAAAAATCTGCCGCTTGGAATGTTCCTCGCATGGTTTGTTGTAACGCTGTTTTATTTAGGTGTTATTTTTGTTACTGTGGGAGTTTTCGAAGGGGAAAAACTTGCAGCCAGTTATGCACCGATATCGCAGGCAGCGCAGTCTTTTATGGGTATGACTGGTTTTGCGATATTAAGTGTTGCCGCGATGGCGGCTTTTGTTACCACTGCCAATGGCGGCATACTTGCAGCTTCGAGGTCGCCTCTTGCGATGAGCAGAGACAGCCTGCTTCCTTCGCTTCTGGCTAAAGTTTCAGCCAAATCGAGGACGCCTTATATCAGCATTCTGATAACAGGTCTTTTTATGATAACAGCACTTTTGTTCCTCAAGATCGAAGACCTGGTAAAAACGGCATCTACACTAATGATAATTCTTTTTGTTTTAGACAATGCCAGTGTGATAATAATGCGTGAAAGCAAAATACAGAGCTATCGCCCCAGGTTCAAATCACCGCTTTATCCATATATGCACATTATTGTTATAATTCTTTATACTGTATTGATCATTGATATGGGTGCTGTCCCGTTGCTGATATCCCTGGGTTTTGTGGCAATGAGTGTTTTCTGGTATTTTATTTATGCCCGTAAGAAAGCTACCAGGGCCTCGGCTGTTATGCACGTTGTGGAAAGAGTGACGGACAAATCATTAAAAAGCGTAACTTTAGAGAACGAATTGCGTGACATTCTTTTAGAACGTGACAATATTATTGGAGATCGATTTGATGAGCTTATCCGAAACTGTGAAATCATAGATGTTAAAGGGCAGGCCTCGGCTGAAGATATATTAAAGAAGATGTCCGCTGCCTTGTCTTTAAAGCTTGATGTCAGTGAGTATGTTCTGTTTGAAAAATTCCTCTATAGGGAACAGCAGGGTAGTACCGTTGTTCAGCCGGGCTTTGCGATTCCGCAT
>JAGLTN010000453.1 GCA_023135255.1 Planctomycetota bacterium | reverse complement strand
TTTTCATTTTTTCCTCCTAAAAAATTATTAGTATTTTCTACGCAGATACGTAATTTGCGCACAATCCAACCGTATTGCGTTCGGAACTTTTCAAAGTCCACAACGCATCTTGTCAAAAAACAATTTTAGTGGGGGAAAACCAAATCAGAAATGCAACAAGCTCTCTCACCACTCCTAGTAAGCCTGAAAATACAACAAACGACTCACACCTACAATACTACTCCCCTCACCCGGAATGTCAAGTGTTTTTCGAGCAAAAATGTAAGTTTTTTCAATATTTTGGGTATATTTTCGGACTATCGCTGTTTTTAGCATGTGCAGGTGATTTGTAGCTGGTGCAAATATTGCCGGCTTTATTAAAGTCGCAAATGCAATGCTTGCTCAGGGGCTTGTATAAATTAAGTTGCAGTATAAAGTTTTTTATGAAGGGCTTTGCTTGATGCGAGGCCCTTTTTTTGTTGTATAGTGCGAAAATTAGTATTAAAATTATTCACACTATGGCAATTGATGATTTTCTTACAGCAACTATTTGCGAATGGTCACATAATAACTATTCCGTGGCGATGTCTAGTGTTTGCAATGCGGTAGATGCTACAGCAAGGGAGGAGTTTAGTGATGGCGGTAATAAAAACAGGTATCTCAAATTTCTCAATAAATATTTGGATATCATAACGGAAGTTGGTTTTGGCGGTGCCATTTTTTCACGGCCTGGTTCCACTTTAAATATCCCTGATCCGTGCGATCCGAATAAAACAAAAAATATCACCGAGATTATCTATGATTCGATACGCTGCTATCTTACTCATGAAGCCAGCTTGCCATCAAATGTTGAATTTACAGACCGAGCTTTCTACGGCTATGAGAATAATATATTTAAAATACCTACGCGGCTAATTGCAGCCCTATTCCTTGCTGTAATTGCCTCCCCCATAAATACAGGCATTTCGATTTCTGAATCATGGCAACTCATTCTTGATGAAAAAGCGGTTCCAATTAACTCATTAGCAGGAGATGCCTCAAAGGTACGTCAATATTTGGGTTTGTAGTGTAAAAGAAAATATAATTAAGCCACCCAGCAGTTGGGGTGAAATAAACCCCGCGACGGGTCGCAGGGCTAAATATTTTTATATGAAGCTTTCGATTTTTTCTTTGCAGATTTTTTCGACGATGAGCTTTAGTTCATCCTGTTTGTGTTTCGGCAAATGTGCTAATGATCTCTTCATATAGGCATTATACGGATTTTGGATAAGGCTGCAAGGAGTTTGTTTTTTGATACCCACTCACTTACGTTCGGGGCTTGGAATGGGGGGGCAGGTCGGGATTGTTGGATTGGGGTGTTTTTTAGGTTGTTGACGCTGAGGCCTACTGAGGTATAATACCATTCATGGTAATAAGTTTCCGCGAATAAGCGGTAAAATTCAATTGGGATCAGTATACTCTCAAGAGCTGAGGATAGTACGATGGCGCCGACAACAAAAATTCAGCAGGATAATAAAGTTATCCGCAATGTTACCAATCTGGGTATTGTTGTTAATATCATTCTGTCTGGTATTAAAATAGCTGTTGGTTTGCTGAGCGGTTCTCTGGCTCTTATAGCGGATGGTTTACATTCTCTAAGTGATCTGCTGACAGATTTCGCGGTTCTTATTGGGATACATTACGGCAGTATAGATCCTGACCCGAAGCACCCCTACGGCCATGGCAGGCTGGAGACTTTTTCATCTGTTGCTATAGCTTTGGTTTTGATTTTTGCCGGCGCGGCAATGATCTATAAAACAGGTATCAGTATCGGAAAGGTTCATGAATGTAAGCCTGGATATGTGGTTATAATAGTTGCATGTATTTCGATTGTTGCCAAGGAATTATTATTTCGTATCACGAAAAAAGTTTCGGTAAAAACCGGCAGCACAGCTTTATACGCCAATGCATGGCACCATCGCAGTGACGCATTAAGTTCTGTTGTCGTACTCGTCGGAATAATCTTCGTATTAGCAGGTTACGATTATGGCGATCATATTGCAGCGGTACTGGTAGGGCTGATGATAGCACTGGTGGGCTGGCGGATACTCATGGACTGTTTTAATGAGTTTGCTGAAAGTTCGGTAGATGCCGATACCGTCAAACAGATCGAGAACATTGTAAGCTCTAATGAACATATCAGGAAGTGGCACAAATTGAGAACGAGAATGGTCGGCAGAGAGGTTTTTCTCGACCTGCATATTCTTGTTAACCCGGATTTAAATATCACGCAAGCTCATGATATTTCTGAAGAGCTTGAAAATGCTTTGCATAGGCAGATAAGGCGACCTGTAAATATAACCGTACACATTGAGCCTGATACGGAATAGCCTTGAAGGCTAAGAAATTTCCGCGGATAAACGGTAAAATTTAATTGGGA
>JAGLTN010000452.1 GCA_023135255.1 Planctomycetota bacterium | reverse complement strand
TCAAATTTTTAATGTCTATTTTACGCAAATGCGTAAAATATCCCCCCAAATCCGCCCAATAAATCACCAATCCCCCACCAATCTGGCCGCAAATCATCAATTACTCATCACCAGCCCCCCCCCAAAGCCACGCTCTAAAACTAAAGCCCGCCTGAGGAGCTTATTTTATTTCCTTATCCATCTGGTCCAGCAGTACAAACTGGAGCTTATGCAGCTCGATCAGCGAATCGAGATATTCCTTCAATCGCACTTTCTTACCACTACTGACCTTTCCCTTACCAGCCTTACCGCCTCTGACTTTACCACCGCTGCCCTTACCAGCCTTACCACCGCTGTTCTTACCGCTTCTGCCTTTGTTGCTGAGTTTGGCTTTATTATCGTCCATATTACTACCTACCCTTCCATTTAGATATCAACGCTGTCAATTTTGCCCCTGTTAACATTTATCTTTGCCACAGCCGCTTTCCACCACCATCCTCATTGCTATTTTTAACGCAGCTGTTATTTTGCTGCTCCTGTCTCTGCCGATACTGACATAGCAATTGCCTTCTGCTGATTAAGTCATTTTTTAAACATCCCTATTGACTTTATACGCAATTGCGATAGTATTTTATGAAACAAAGCATCACTGCTGCGATTATGTTGAAAACCACAGAAGATGTCAATATTGTTTTTCGCATTTGCGTAAAAAAATGAGCCCCAATACTAAAAAAAATCCTATTATTGAGAGAATCATCCAGCTTAGGGTTCAGCATTTTGGCGAACGAGGCAAAAGTGATTTTGCTCGCGAGCTTGGCATAAATCCCTCTACATACAGCTATTACGAACAAGACAGAGTCCCGTCTGCGGATATTCTGCTGAAAATGAGCAGGATTACCGGTGTGAAATTGGGCTGGTTGATTACGGGTGAAAATATTTTCGCAAATGCGAAAAATAACTCTTCCGGTGCCGGGGTGAGAAGAGATATCGGCAGAGTTGTGGAAGCTTTAGTAGCGGAAAATCCAAAGTTGGAGCGGACGATATCTACTTTTATTGAAATTATTTGTAAAAAAAATGATATTAAAAATCCGCTGATCGGCAGTAATGATTTCAGAGATGGGACGCGGAGTGTGGTTGGTAGTGGTTCGAAAAGAGCAATTGCAGTTGATGGTGATTTGGCGGGCGCGGCGCGGAGTGTGGTTGGTGGTGGTTCGGGAAAAGGGATTGCAGTTGACGGCAAGTTGGCAGGTACGTCGCAAAGTCTAAGGGATGCGAATGTAATAGACAGAGATAAGGATGGGGGCGGAAGTGGATA
>JAGLTN010000451.1 GCA_023135255.1 Planctomycetota bacterium | reverse complement strand
TTGGGTACTCAGCTGATGTTATGTGCCAATTTCCTTTTTCGTCTTTTATGAATTCGGGGGCATGGGCGTTTAGCTGGGCTACTAATTGGGCATTGTTGAAATTGTGTGGGGTTCGGCTTGCGTATATGAATGTTCTGTGGTCGTATGGGCCTTGGGTCGCGTCCCAGATGCACCATGCTAAATAGTACCAGTTGTCTTTGTATATGAGGGTTGGTGATTCGGGGGCGCCTTTTCGGGTCATAGTGAAAATTTTTGTTGGCTGCGGACTCCAGTTCAAAAGGTTGGTTGAAGTTCTAAGGTACAGGCTATTTGCTGAGATGTAGACCATGTAGTAGGTGTCTTTTACTTTTGTTATGCTGGGGTCTCTTGTTCCGCCTGCTTTTTGTGTGAAGACGGAGCCTTTAGGGGTCCAGTTGTATAGGTCTTTTGAGGTTGCGTATCGGATCTCTATCGGGCCATAGAACATGTAGTAGAGGTTGTCTTTTTTGACGATGGTTGGTGCGTGTGCGTTTTTTCTTTCGTTGGGTCTGTCTGCTGGGGTGAGTATTTTTTTATGCTGCGTCCATTTTTTGTTTGCGCTGGTGGCGAAGGATTTTGTTGGTGAAGAGATATGGAACATCTGCCATTCCGCTTCGTGTGTTTGTGTTTTGTTTGTGGTTGGATGGGTTATGCCGAAGCAGTGCCATGTGCCGTCTGGTGCCTTTGCGAAGCCGTGATCGTTGGGGACCCAGTTGTTGTATTTTTTGCCTGCGGTTAAGTTTTGGGAATCCGGGCCTGGGAAAACGTCGGGGGCTGGGTTGTATATGTGGACATATTCGCCGGTGATCTTCGGTGATTGCAGCGTGGTGTTGCAGCCTGTCAGGCTAATGCAGGCTATGGTGACAGCGATGACGATCAATGGAATGTTCTTCATGTTGTTTTCCGTTTAAATGAGCTTTGTTATTCCGGGCATTGCGACAGGTCTTACGGGCAGCGGGCCGAACTGGTATTTTGCGGGTGAGAGGTCGAGCTTTGAAGCTTTCATTGCCCAGTCCCATTTTATAGCTCTTCCGGTGTATGCGCTCATTCTGCCGAGGATGCCGGCCATTGTGCTTTCGGCGACGGTTTCGCCTTCGTTTAGTGGGCTGCCGGCGCGGATGGAGTTTATCAGGTCGCGGTGTTCGAGTATATATGGTGACGGGTCGCTTCCTTCGTATTTGTAATTTGTCTGGCCTTCGATCTTATTTGTTCCGCCATCGGTGAAGCTTGAGCCTTTGGTGCCGACGAAGCGTTCGGATACGTTATTGGTGCAGTGGTTAGTCTGGCGACAGAAGCTTTGTATTTTTACGCCACCAGGGTATTCAAATTCTACTGCGAAGTGGTCCCAGATGTTTCCGAATTTCGGGTCAGTTCGTACTTGTCTTCCACCCATGCCGAGAGCTTTTATCGGGTGAGTGCCCATTACCCAGTTTGCAACGTCGATATTATGGACGTGTTGTTCTACGATATGATCGCCTGAGCCCCAGACGTAGAAGTACCAGTTACGACATTGTGTTTCCATTTCTGACCACTGCGGTTTTGGTTCGTTGTAGAAGCCCCAACCTGCAACGTTTCCGTCAACCCAGTATATTTGGCCGCCAAGGATGTCACCGATTTGTCCAGCATTGATTCTTTTCATTATTTCAATATAGCCTGGCTGATGCCTTCTTTGTGTGCCTGCTACTATCGCAAGATTTTTATCTTTTGCGAGTTTACTTGAAGCTATAACGGAGCGGATGCCAACGGGGTCAACAGCTACGGGTTTTTCCATGAAGACATGATTAACCGCTTCCACGGCAGCTTTGAAATGTCTCGGCCTAAAGTGAGGCGGGCAGGCTAAGATAACGATATCGACGCCGCTTTCGATGACCTTTTTATAAGCGTCGAAGCCGGCGAACTGCCGTCTCCTCGGCACATT
>JAGLTN010000450.1 GCA_023135255.1 Planctomycetota bacterium | reverse complement strand
TAAATCTAAAAACTCATTTTTGCCTTTTTTAGGGCTAATTTTAACAATTTTGCGGTTATCTCACTCTCTTTCAGAGCTCCATATTTCGATTCACTGTCTTAGAACTGTGTCAAGAGTCACCCTATCCACCAAACTGCCCTGTCAACAGACATCCTCATACCACAGACAAAAGCAATAAGCTTTTTAAATTTTATATATATCTGCAATTATTTTAGTTTTACCCCCCCGTTTGCTGGGATATAATGAAAAAGTCAACAATAACGGCTATAATAAAAGGAGCTAAACCATAAAAAGAAACCAAGACCTTATCCACCTCGCAATTTTGTTGACAATCGCTCTTGGCATAGGTGTGTACCTAACTGCCACAACGGTTCTAATCGCAAAAGATGGAGCGCTTTACATCGAACGTGCTCAGCAATTAGAAAGTAATCCTGTCAAAATTACAAAAAAACACCCACCAGGCTATCCATTTCTGATTCTCCTGGCTCACAAGTGTGCTGCCTTGTTTACGGATGATTCATCTGTGTTTACATGGATATATTCTGCACAGAGCGTTACTTTGTTATGCAGGCTGCTTGCCCTGATACCTTTGTATTTTATAGGCAAATTATTAGTTGGCGGCAAAAACAGCTTTTGGGCAGTTCTGATATTAATCTTCCTGCCCTTTCCTGCGCAATTTGTTTGTGATGTAGTTAGAGAATGGCCTTACCTTTTGTTTTTGGCAACAGGGTTTTTCTTTTTACTTTGGGGAGCTAAATATGGAAAGTGGTGGGCTTTTGGTCTTGTTGGTTTGAGCTCTGGCTTGGGATATCTGATACGTCATGAAGCTGCTCAGTTGGTTGTATATGGCTTTTTATGGATAGCGATAAGCATGTTTATACCGAAATTATGGAACGTATCAAGATGGAAAAATCTCTTTGCACTTGCGTTATTACTTATTGGTTTTGCCATACCAGCAACACCATATATGAAATGCACAGGCAAGATCATCCCACATAAATTAAATAATGTTATAAAATCCTTTTCTTTTAATGCTTCACCAGAGAAAACGGAGACAACGACAGATTTGGCCTTTGCTTCAGGTTGTAATACCGCGGAAATTATACCCAGCAATGTTTTAAACGCATTTGGCAAACTTGCTCAACAAATTAGCGAAAACCTGATGCATTTCTTTGTACTTCCATTAGTGATTGGTCTTTTTTCACATTTCCGCAAACTGCGAAAGATTTTGTTTACCGAAACGTTTTTTATATTTTGCTTAGTCGTTGTGTACACAACAATGATGGTACTGCTACATATCAATCATGGCTATATAAGTAGAAGGCATTGTATGCCTATCGTTGTTTTTACTATTTTTTACATCCCGGTTGGTTTGCGTATCATCGAGGGCTGGCTTGATAAAAAAGGATCGCATGACAAACAAAAAAACAACATCAAGAAAAAACAGCTTTCATGGTTTGTTATTTTATTTTTAATTGGCACAGGCATATGTCTGCCAAAATTGTTCAGACCTCTTCGCGCAAATAAACAAGGCTACAGAGATGCTGCGAAGTGGCTAAGTGAAAACACCGCTGCTGTGGATAGTATAGCTGTGTTTGATAGGCGTATAGCTTTTTATGCAGAACGAAAAGGAATGATATACGAAACGACAATTCCCAAGCAAGCTAAATATATTGTCAGGATCGTAAAGGATGAAGACCAAAGGCCAAAACTTGATAAGCCTTCTGTAAAAAGCTACTCAGGGTGGGTAGATAAGAGGAAGAAGAAAAAGAGGATTGTTATTTATAAAGCGATTTGACTTTTACCAGCCTTTCATTGTAAGTACTACACCAACAGTCTTTAATAAAATATAACAATTTAGTAATAAAGACCTTTTCTGAATATATAAATAGTCATATTTTATTTTATGCTTAGGTTTCAAATCATAGGCATTTTGAACCTGTGCTAATCCTGTTATACCTGGTTTTACAGCAAGTCTGATACCACGCAAAGCTTTATGAAGTTTAAGAAAATACAGCCTTTCCGGACGAGGTCCAACAAGACTCATTTGACCTCTAAGTACATTGAAAATTTGTGGCAACTCATCTATACGGGTTTTTCTTAAAAAATGACCTAAAGGAGTAACACGACGATCCTTTTGGGATGTAAGAACTGGTCCAGTATTTTCTTCCGCATTTACAACCATTGTTCTAAACTTATAAAGATTAAATATCTTCCCATCTTTTCCTGCTCGTTGCTGCTTATAGAAAACTGGACCTTTTGAAGTTAATTTTATAAGTAAACCAAATACAAGCATCGGGAAAAACGTCAAAAACAACAAAAATAGAGTCCCAAATATATCTAAAAGTCTAATGAAAAACTCCTCATGGTCAGACTTCCTGCCTAATGAAGTGGCTAAAAATCTAAGTGAATTTTCTTTTTCTATGTTACTGGAAAGTAATTCCGCATAGAGACCCGGACTAAAACTAACATTAATCCTAAGCTTATTAAGCAAAAAAATAAGAAGATTAAGCTGGGAATCATCCTGAATATGATCGCAAATTACAACTTCATCAATATCTTTATAAAGTAAAATATCTTGGATATTATCTATTTGATAAGTTTCCAGCCGGCTACGATTTATGACAATATTGTCCGTTTTATTTTCCCCTATAACAATAAGATGGGTTTTCAGCAAACCACTGACTCGGAAAATTATAACATTAATTAAGAAAATTAAAATCGTGCCTGTTGGTACAACTATTAAGAATACACCTGACGGAAATTTTGACAACTTAACTCTGAATATATAAAAGAAAACAAATGAAAAAAGAGTACCCAGGCAAAGGCCTATTAAAGCTTTTCTAAATACTTCCCAATGTGACCTGAATCGCCTTTGGAACAAACCAACCAATGCAAAAGCTAAAATATAAATAAAAGCTAATGCAAAAACACTTTGCTTAAAGGGTTTGAAATTTATTTCGGGTATATCCTTCCCATATCTAAATAAGAAACTAAGGAAAAATGTCAAAATCACAAATATAAAATCTGTCAATACTACGACAAAAGGCACAAATATTTTATTTATTTTCTTCATATTTTTTTATTAATCTATTAAACTCGGCAATATTAAAAAATAAAAGTCGTCTTGAAAAAAATAGCTAGAATTATAATTTTAAACATTTTATCCGCACAAATCTGATAACTGTAATAGGCAAAAAACATATCAATATTCTAATACTAACATTTAGAAAGTATTGTGGATAAGTTATAAACCCCATCCTTTTAAATTCCTTTTGCAACTTTATAATTGAAATCGTATGTTTCATACTTGTTCGACGTGCTAAAAAGTTTTGATCACATCTAAACTTATATAAAGGCTGGGGAATACAAGTTATTTTCGAACCCTTTAAAATCATTCTAATCCATAAGTGATAATCTTGATTTCGCCTTAAATCAGAATATCCACCCGCAGCTTCAACCTCAGAACGACGAAACATAACGGGAGGATGCAGTACTGGATTCCGATATTTTATAATTTTTTTGATGTCTTCATACTTCTTTGGCATTTTTCTTATAAAAATTATTTCATCAGGAACATTCTCAAAACATAACATCCATGAACTCACAACAGCTACATCTGGATTGTCCTGAAGAAATTTAAATTGTTTTTCAAATCTTTCAGGGCAACTAATATCATCTGCGTCCATACGAGCTACTATACCATAAGAACAGGCCTTCAATCCTTCCCGCAGAGCCACTCCCAATCCTCCGTTCTCAGGCAAGGAAACTACCTTAAAAATTCCAGGCCGCTTCTGTTGCCACCCTTGGACGACTTGGAGTAGCTCCTTGGTTAATTGGCCGTCTTCAACTAAAACAACTTCGTCAGGTGGATAGGTTTGCTCGATAATACTTTCGATCGCAGCATCTAAATACTCAGAATTGTCTTTCTCATATATACTAATGAGAACAGAGAATTTTGTATTTGAATAATTCATACATCTCATCACAAATAAAGTGCTACTTGCTCAAAGCTTAATCAATCGACAATTCGAGAGATATCCATTTCATACAGGTGTCTTCTTCCAGTGTGTATAGAATCAAAAGTAATTCCTTTTCCATCTGGGTTCCAACGGGGGTGCAAATCACACCGACTCTCTTGATGATAACACATTGGAGAAAGAAAGGTGCCCAGGATAAACTTCTTCGCGGTTTCAAGTTGATATAGAAGAAGACTTGCCCTCCTGGCTCTATCTGGATAAGTATCCGTCAATAGCCACTTCTCGTCTGGGGACAACTGAGGGTGTCCGTCCTCCAACAAAATATCACCGCCAACTGTTTGGAAATGCTCGGTTTTGTCTTTAAAGAGATAATATCGGTCTCCCGCATTGTGTTTCCTCGCCCAAGCAATAATCTCGGAACTGTTTTTCCAAGCACAGTGTGAAACCATATCTTCATCAGCAAGAACACAAAGATCACTACCATCGATATTGGCCGTAATAAGCCTGCTGAACTTCCGCCTTTTATTATCAAACCATCTGTGCAAGAACATAAACCTTTTATTATCCGGAGCGATATCTATATGATTTACTTTGTGCCACGCATCTTCCATACAAGGCTTCGGAAACAGTTTGAGTAAATCTTGAAATGACACAATTAGTTTCTGAGTATTATTCTCGAGATCCACGTAAAATATTCCGTCATTCTTGTCCATTTTCTCAATGCCGGAGCAATCTATATTGAAATACCCGTAATCTGGACGGAGTTTCGCTAACCGAGCAAAGTTCAGTGACAAAGCAAAGGTTCCGTTATGGGATACTTTGTATATTGGATAATCTATTGTAGTGCATTGCAGGTTTTTAGCATTCACAATCTTAGAGACATACTTGTGTCCGTCAAAATCATTATGAATAAAACTTAAGCCATCATCACCCATCCAAGATAACATACTTCCCTGTTGCCAATTCCAGGTTCTTGTTGATGAACACACCTTATCGTTTAATACAATATCAATATTACTCATTGGCCATCTTTGCGCCATCGTATCGTTGAAACTATGATAGAGCACTTGACCACAACATATCGGTGATTTGTCATAATACCCCCAAAAGGATCCGTTGGATTCAAGCGCATATCGCTTCAAAGAGATTTCGTCATTTACATGGCAATTCCTTCGCTCTTTGTATAGATTATAATTGATATACTGATAAATATACTTGACGCGTTCTTTAATGTGTGGGAATTTGCCAAGAATTCGGGCAGTATATCTTTCAACTCTATTGTAGCTTTTCATTTATTCTTTCCGTTAACGTCGCAAAAACATGTTCTCACCTTTGTCAATTATATCAATTTCATCGCTCAATCTTTACATTGTATACCGCTTTTGCAATACCCCTGTCAAGTAGCCTGATCCTAACGGTAGAAATGGAGGTAGTTTGCCCATAAGATAATCTTTTGGCAGATCAGGACGGATTAATAAGATTGTTTTCATTTAATTCCTTTCTTTCATATACGAACAAGTTTTTACTTCCCAATGCAGGATATCATAGGCACTTGTGTTAGCTTTTCATACATATCTTGATATTTCCCTGCCATCTTTTGGGCACTCAAATGGTTATTTACAATTCCTACGGCTGCTTTCGACATATTCTCATGGTTCATTTTGATCAGTTCGTTTATTCCGTTAGTCAAGGCATTGATATCACCAACTGCTACAATAACACCTGCTTTTTTGTTAAAATTCAATATCTCAGAGTGTGGACCAATGTTGGACAAACACACTGGTAAACCAACGCTCAATGCTTCCAAAACTGCATTTGGAAGTCCTTCGGAAATGGATGCTGAAATAAAAAAATCGGCAGCCTGAAGATATTCGCGCACGTTACTCACCTGACCTGTGAAACGAATACAAGGATTACCTTTAGCAATTCTTTCACATTCTGTACGTAATGGACCATCGCCAATCATAAGAAGAGAGTCATCCTTATGCACTCCACTATTAAGGAAAGCGCGTACCACAGCTACGGGGTTTTTCCTCTCAATCAAAGCCCCTACACAAACAAAAATCCTGGCATCTAAGAGTATACCAAGCTTTCTACGAATTTGAATACGCTCCTTTGGAGACGGAATCGAAAAGGACATAGCATCGACACCATTGTGAATAACCTGGAACTTAATGCCGTATCGTGTGTACATTGAATTCGCCACAGCATGAGAGCAGGTAATACGATTATCAATCTGCTTAAGGGTATTCACATGCCTCCACATCATATAGGTGCCACGTAGTTTTCCAAATTTCATAGGGTAATCGTTGTATGGAAGGTTACGCAATGTCGCTACGCGATTCATACCTTCAAAATATTTTGCGGAGAACATATCTGCCCGAATGCCCTGACTATGAATTATTTCAGGTTTGCGATCCGCAATATAACGTTTTACCGCTTTGGGGCCAAAGACAATCCCTTTTATACGAGAAAGCCCTAGAGAACCGATTGGAACACCCATCTTCTGGAACTGTGGCAACATCGAATCTTTGGGCTCTGGTGAAAGCGTCAGGATGCTTGGAGATAATCGTTCGCGGTGCAGATACTTGACAAGATTGCGTAGCTGCCTCGTGGGTCCACAACGTTTTAATGTTGATACTATATACAGAACTTTCATTTGTTATTCTTGCACTTAAGAAGACTGATGTTTCAAGGTACTTTGATCTTTGTGTACACACCCTTTGAAAAGTAAAAAGGCAACGTAAAAATAGACAGGAGTCAAAACTCCTGAAGCGAGGGTACTTCTGGAGTATGTAAAGAAATCAAGGAAAAAAACCATATTAAAGCCTAAAAAACCTAATCCGATAGCCTTGTAATTCTGATCCGTACTGTTTTGGTACAATTTATAAGCCCTTCTAAACATGGTAAAATAGAAATAAACCAACAAACCTACTCCTAACAGACCCACTTGAAAAATTACCCATACAAGGCCGGTGAAACCATACTCAATACCGAATTCTGCCCCTTTCATAGTTGTAGTCTGGGAGTTGAGGATTAAGGATGTAACCATTTTGCCCGCCCCAAATCCAAATAATAGCTGCACCGGTCCCGTTTCTTTAAGCAACCGAAAGGAATGCACAGTCGCGCCCAACCAGCCACGTTGCGCTCCTGTACTGGAAGTTCGCACGGTATATGTTGCAATCTTGTTTTTAAGATATTTAATTTCAAATTCCCCCCTATTACTCGTTGTGGGTTTAGGGATAAAATTAATCTCGAAGCAGCATACATCCCAAATATTGAAATTAAGGTAATTAATAGTAGATTCATGTAAAGTCTATAATTAAATAATTTTCGTTTATGGTTGAGATGTTTAGCGTAAAGATAATACATCATCAATATTAATACTGGGA
>JAGLTN010000045.1 GCA_023135255.1 Planctomycetota bacterium | reverse complement strand
ACGCAGGTTAAAGGAAATGATATAAAAAAACTCTAAAAATTATGATGACAACCTAAATATATATATAATAACTTTCTTAGTCCTTATAAACTTACCTGTCATTCAACCAGATTGTACCACATAATCACTCATCAGTCAAATTAATTTTCGTCATTCTTTTACAAAACCAATTATACTGCCTAAACTACCAAAACTGCCTCACCAGTCGCTATTCAAGCCCTGTATATATAAGTGCAAAAAAACGCCAAAATGTTTCACGAAATCTGAAAAAAAATCTCATTTTTTTAAAAAAACTGCTTTAATAAGGCCTCAGAGCATATAAGCCGAAAACACCTTAAAATTTCACATTAATAAGCCCTTCAACCAACCTGAAAAAAATATTTATTAATAAATAAAAAACTTGATTTATCAGCAGTAACATGGTAGATTGTTTCTATTGGTAAGAATTGAGATGCGGTGTAAAAAAATGGAAAAAGCTATTTACAATCGTGAAAAGTGCCTTGGGAGCGTTTGGGCATGTAATTCTTGCAATAGATACTTTCTTTCAAAATTTAAAAGCCTCACCCTCTTTCTTAACTATTAAAGCAATTATTGTAGTCTTATAGTGGGTAATTATAACTAATTTTGAAGGAGGTATTAAGATGAAAAAGTATTTGTTTTCGTTAGTGGTTCTGTTCGCTGTTGCTGCTGTCAGTTTTGCTTCGCCTTATCTGTTCAGCAGTTCCGTTGAAGATTGGGATATGCACCTGATCGGCAACGACAACGGCAAGATCGAACCAATGACTGTTCCCGAAGGTCAGGACTATCGGCTGTTCTGGGAGTCAAGCCTCGTCGAGGGTGAACCTTTCTCAGAAAAACCGATCCAGTGGATGCCCGCGGAGCTGTATCTTTACGAACCAGCGCTGCCCGACCCCAATTACCCTGATGAAGAGTGTCTGGTAATGAGTTGGCAAACGGAAATGCCCGATGAAAATTATTCCGCAGGCTGGACTTACACTTACGACGTAGACCCCGACTTAACTAATTGCACAATTAAGATCAGTGTCTTTGCCCCCAACTGGATAAATAACGTTTCATTCTGGCTCAGAGATATCAATGGCAACCAAGTCGCATGGAAATGGAATGTACCCACAACGATCCCACACAACGCAACAGTATTAGTGCAGATTGACACAAGTCAGATATCCGCAGGTCTGGCGGCTTCGGTGCCGCAGGCAGATAGTTTCGCTATGCTAGCACCAGGTTTTGATATCAAACAAGTCGTATCTTTCGGCGTTACCGAAAATGCTTTTACCTACGGCAACAACCCGATACCACCTATAGGCGGCTCCGTAACTTATCAGGCATGGAACGCATGGAGCCATATTTCAATCATAAGAAACGACACCAAAGCATACAAAGGCTATTACGTTAAATGGAGTCAGATACCGGAGGTAATCGAAGACATGTTCCCGCCAATGATCTATGGCTGGGATCAGTATTCGATTTAC
>JAGLTN010000449.1 GCA_023135255.1 Planctomycetota bacterium | reverse complement strand
AAAAAAGGTAAATTTTTGAAAATCGATTTCAGCAAATCTGGCCCATTCGCGGAATTTTCTTAGCCTTCAAGGGTATAATATTTGATTTTGTAAAAACTTATGCTAAATTTGTGGTTCCATAGAGATTCTTTGATGTAATCGGATTCTGCTTTTGAGTTGGGCAAGTTTGAGTTGGACAAGATATAATAATTAACGAGACATTTTTGCAGACAGGAGATCGCACATGTTCAGGCCATTGACTTTGTATATAGCCATATTCACATCTATGCTGATTTTTATAATTTCAGGATGTGGTAAAGATAATTCAGTTGCGCCAAAAAACCATCGTCAGATACTTGCCATGATGGGAGCAAAAGGGACAGAAGCGGCATCCGAGCAGGATATTCAGCAATATAAAAATATCTTCGGCAGGATGGACGCCGATGGAGATGGTCAACTGACCGAGGAGCAATATGTAAAAAACTCAAGGCACATGAATGAAATGGTCAGGAGAAAGATTTTCGCTGCGACAGACCGTAACAAAGACGGTATAGCAACCGAAGCTGAGTATGTTAACAACAGAATAATTACCGATGAAGCCAAATCGATCTATGAACAGATGGACAAAAATAATGACGGCAAACTGACAAAAGATGAATTTAAGGCGAAAGATGTTTTCGATGAATTCGATATGAATGCAGACGGAATGTTAACTTTACCTGAGTATCTCAGAGTATGGGGCAACTGGGCCAGGGAATAAAAAGGACGGCACCTCAGGTGCTAAAACGGATAACGGACACTTGGCGAGAGGTTATAATGCACCGATTTACCCACCCCGTTATTCCTACCAAAAAAAGAAAATCGTGACAAAAACCGGGGGGAAAACAATTTTTAACCGCCAATAAGCCAAATATCACAACTTTTGCTGCTGTAAACACAAAATAAGCTGAAACCAATATGCAATTTCAGCAGTATATAGAGATGTATACTGCTCGCGATTGAGTTTCCCCGTTTATTCGCGGGTAAACAATTATAAAATCGTGTTTTAGGGTTTTTATCGCGGGGATTTATTAGCCTTCAAGGGTATATCTAAAAATAAAAACAACAATAACGAGCAAAATCAAGGGCAACCATTTTATAATTGCCTTCGCTTTGTTTAGTAATTAAGATATCTTTAAATAAAGAAAATAACTGCACATAATTCGATATTGGAGTAATTTATGAGATCGTTAACGATAGGTATCCTGGTGGTATTGATAATAGCCGTCGCTGCTTTAGCTGATGTAGTAACGCTAAAGCAAGGCCAAACCCTGACCGGTGACATCCTCGCGGACAAAGACAACCTGCTCATCCTCGACATCGGCTACACCGCTCTGTCGATTTCAAAAGATGACATCACCCAATACCAATACACAAATGATACCAACGGGCAGGCTGCTGACATCAACGAACCGTCAGCCTCGGCTGTCTCAAACCATCAACTCTACAGAACTGCCGACCTCAAAAAAATGTCTATCGAAAAATGTGTTGAAAAAGTAGCAGAAGCAGTCGTAAAAGTTTCAACCCCCGGCGGGCTCGGCTCTGGGTTTTTCATCAATGAGCAAGGCTACCTGATAACCAACTGCCACGTGATCGAGCAGGAAACAAAGATCGAAGTAACAGTTTTCCAGAAAGGTCCGAACGGCTTTGAAAAGAAAAAATTCAAAAAGGTAAAGATCGAAGCACTGAACCCATTCGTCGATCTGGCACTATTGAAAGTCGAAGACCTCGAAGGTGCAGAAATAAAATATGTCTGCCTCGGCGATCTCGAAGATATCAATGTAGGTCAGCAGGTATTTGCTATCGGCACACCATTGGGGCTGGAAAGAACTGTAACCGACGGCGTCATTAGCACAAAGAACAGATCTTTTGAAGGGTTGGTATATCTACAGACAAATGCCGACATCAACCCAGGCAACTCCGGAGGCCCGTTGTTCAACCTTGCCGGCGAAGTCATAGGTGTGACAAATATGGGCTACATCTTCTTCGGAGGACTCGGTTTTGCCATCCCGGTCAACTATATAAAACACTTCATCGAAAACAGAGAATCATTCGCATACGACAAAGACGCACCCAATACAGGCTACAAATACCTTCAGCCTGACAGCAGAAAAAATGAACAAAAGCCCGATTTCCGGAAAAAATAAAAACCAATTTTTGCTTCTCGAAAGGCCTGCAAAGTGAAATATCTAAACAAACTTGTCTTCATCACAATAGTAACTGTCGCTTTATCATCAACATTGACTGCCAAGCCTTTACCCAAAACAGCAAAGCTTATCCCCGCTGACACGGTTGCACTTCTTGAAGTTGAAAATTTCAGCGAGCTTCAAAGCCAATTTGAAAAAACGTCTTTATACAAAATATACAAAGAACCGGCGATGAAGGCTTTTTTTGATGAGATAAAAAACAAATTCAAAAAGGGCATCGAAGGTGAAGATAACATTTTTGTTAAATCGATCGCAGATTCCGAATTGTTGCCGAGGGGCAGAGTGAGTTTCGCACTTGTTATGGATGCCACAGCTGTTGAAAATAATGAACCGACCGCACTTTTTATCCTGCAATGGGGAGAAAACCTTGAAAAGATAAAAGAGCTTATCAATGAGTCGCTAACCAAAGCAGATGAGCAAGGCTGGCGCATCAAAACTGACGAATACCGCTCAGTCAAAATAAGAACCATCTCATCTGAAGGTTCCAAAAGACTTAGCTTTGGTTTCGCTGGAAATTTGAGTTACTGTTTTATCGACGATGTGCTTTTAGGTTCGGAAGATATCGAAGTACTGAAATTCATGATCGCCCATATCAAAGGTGCTACAAGTGAAACTCTTTTCGATAATGACAGCTATAACAATGCAATAAAATCTGTAGGCCCAAATCACGACGTTGACTTTTTTATTAATATAAAAAAGATTATTCAGGTCCTCTCCGGCAATGATACATCCGGTCAGTTTAAAACGATCGTTGATAATCTTGGAATTGATAACCTGTCAAATATAGTAGCGGCGGCTTCCGTAGCGAGAAAACCAGGCTGTTCGTTTTCAGCGAAGATGAACGTTAAAATCCAAGGCGAGAAAAAGGGCATTTTCAAAATGCTCGACTTAAAATCGGCACCCGTTAAAGCTCCTGCATTTTTGCCGGCTTCGGTGTATTCGATGATAGTAGTCAATGTCGATCTGCCCAACGCATATTCTGAATTGTATAAAATAATCGCATCTTTCAGTCCAGGTTTTGCCGCTATGCTCAACACTCCTTTGGTCCCGCCATCACAACCGGATCAGCCTTCATTGCAACTTAAAACTTCGATAATAGATTATTTAGGTTCACAGGTTATTTACGCTCAGCAGATGAACAAGCCTTTCAAAAAAGGAAAATCACCAACGAATGCGACAGTTGCAATAGAAACAACGGACCACATTAATCTTGAAAAATCACTGAAAGAAATTCATGGAAAACTGCTGGCGGTCAATGAGCCGGACTCAACAAAAGAGCTTTTAGGCCATACTATTTATATTCTTAAAATGAAAAATCTGCCTATGTTCGCTACGCGCAGCCCCGGCGACGATCCGGAGGAGCCGGGCGGTGAGGTAGATATGCCAAACTTTGCCTTTACAGTCCTTGATACACATTTAATAATAGGTTCGGAAGAATCGGTCGAAAACGCTGTCAGAAACTTAAACAGCAAAGAAGCTGCTTCTCTGAATTCAACGAAATGGTTTAATGATGCCAAATCAAATATCAATCCTTCTTCTGTTGGAGCCGCTATTATAGAAGACAGCTGTGCAGCTGCTGAGGTAATATGGTGGACAATTAAGCAATTTGCGGAAATAGCCAAACAAGGAAATGATTCTGATGATAATTTCCAGGGTGCAGGATTCAGCATTTTAGGCCCCATCAAACCCGAATTGTTGCCGGAATTCGAAACTGTTAGCAAGTACTTCGGCGTTTCAGTATTTCAGGGACTCAGCACAGCAGAAGGTTTTAATTTCCAATACAAATATCTTGACGCACAAAATATAAAGTAAGAATGAGAGAACAAAAAAAACCGGTCTTGAGTAATATCAAGGCCGGTTTTTATTTTTGGTATATTAAAAATCAGTGAATGACTTTGTTAAGAGGATAAGTAATTATCCCCGAAGCACCAGCACGTTTCAAAGCAGGAACAAGTTTTCTTTCGATATCGCTGTCGATAATTACTTCGATAGCGATATACTTATCGTCTGCAAGGCTTGAAATAGTCGGACTTTTTTCTGCCGGTAAAATTTTAAGTATCTTCGGCAGGTTGTCTTTTACGATATTAAGCTTTAAACCAACTTTGTTCCTGGCATCTATAGCAGCCTGGAGAAGAATAGAAATATTTTCAATTTTCTCACGCTTAAAATCATCTTCCCATGCCTGCTTATTAGTGATAAATCTTGTTGTCGAAACTATGAGGGTATCGATTATCCTCAGGTTGTTTGCTCTTATAGAAGAACCGGTTTCTGTCAGTTCAACGATAGCATCAACAAGCCTGGCTTTTACTTCAGTAGCACCCCAGCTGAATTCGACTTTGACATCGATTTTTTTATCAGCGAAATACTTTTTAGTTGCATTGACAAGTTCGGTAGCAACGATCCCGCCTTTCAATTGCTCGGGCTTGGTGATATCAGATTCATTGGGAACTGCCAGCACCCATTTCGTTGGTTTGCTTGTTGCTTTGCTATAGGCCAATTCGCAAATTTCTATCACATCGGAATCGTTTTCTATAACCCAGTCATGGCCGGTGATACCAGCGTCGATAACGCCGTCAGCAACATACTTACTCATCTCCTGTGCACGGAGCATGATAAGCTCGATCTGGTCATCATCTATCTGCGGAAGATAGTTTCTTTTGCTATCTACGATACGAAACCCTGCTTTGGCAAAAAGCTCTACAGTCGATTTGTACAAACTGCCCGCGGGGATACCTAATCTCAATACTTCATTTGACATTTAATTGTCAATCCTTTCTTACTTCTTAGTTTTCTTCTTAGTCTTTTTTTTGACAGCTTTTGTTTTAGCTTTTTTAACTGCCTTTTTAGCAGCTTTTTTCTTAGCTACTTTCTTAGTTGTTTTTTTGGTTACGGTTTTTTTCTTAGCAGCCTTTTTAGCTGCTTTTGCCTTAGTGGTTTTCTTTGGAGCAACTTCTTTTTTTAAAGCAGCTTTGCCTTTCCCGGTGGTTTTTTTCTTTTTAGGTTTATAAGTTTCACTTTCCTGCCTGAGAAGTGAATAAAACTCATAACCCTGGTTAGCAGAAATAAGCCTGGTTAAAAAACCTTCGATGTCTTTCTGCTCTGAGGAAGGATACACGAATTCCTCACCAATAAGATAATCTATCATTGCTGTATTAAGCGGGATGGCATGTCCACTCAAAGCAGTAAACATACAATAATCTATCATGAAAACCGTGATGCCTTCGATTTCTTCAAGTGCCTGTCTTGCGGGACGCTTTCCAAGTTTTTTCAGGCTCTCAAGGTCAATGCAGTTAAAGCCGGCGAAAACACTGGCAAGTACCCTTATAATAGAATGTGCAACTTCACGGGCAAGCTCTTCATCCTTATAATTTATTACTTCTACGATCTCCTCCGTTCTTGAGACCCTCAATTCATTAAAATTAGTAAAATAGCCAAGTATATTAGCAAATGTATCCTGTGTACCTTTATCTGTAAGATACTCAGATATTGCACCATAAACCAGAGACTCCGTAACCGTATCATGCGTTATAGGCTCTATCTTCGGATATTTTTTCTTCAGCGATTTATACAGTTTTTTAATCTTATCAGAATAGCTCTTGCTGTTTTTCATAATAACCTCTGTCTATCGAAATAAACTCCATCAGTTACAAAGTTGTTTTTCAGGATCAAACCTGATTACCATCTTCATCTTCTTCAATTTCATATTCACTTGCAACGTCGTTTATGATCTTCATCGTCTCCATCGTCTTTTTAAGACTTTCATCCATTTTAAAATGCAGCGATGGACAAAACTTGCTGGTAAGTCTTTTTGCAAGCATAAAATGTATTTTTGGCGTAGCATGTTTTATCGCGACGAATGTTTTTTTCTGCGATTTCTCATCAGCACCGAAAATACTGAGATAAACGTCAACCGTTTTTAAATTCGGCGAAACATCAACTTTAGTAATTGAGACAAAACCTTCTATTCGGGGGTCGCTGAGATGGTTAGTTATAGCATCACTGGCAACCTCTTTTATGACACGTGATACTTTTTTTTGTCTTCTTGTTTCCATATCTTTTAAAGCTTCATCTTGAAACTGAATAATCCAAAGAACACCTTTTCCTTATTTTAAGAAAGAGTTCTCGCAATCTCTACTATTTCGTACAGATCGAAAATATCATCAATTTTGACATCATCGAATTTGGCAACCTTGATACCACATTCAAGCCCTGTTTTGACTTCGCGTACATCATCTTTGAAGTGCTTGAGAGTTTCTATTGTAAGGTTGTCACGGATGATAACACTATCTCTTATGAGCCTTACTTTAGCATTTTTGCGAACCACCCCGTCATTTACATAGCAACCGGCAATGGTGCCGAGCCTGGAAACCTTGAAAGTGTTTCTGATAACAGCTCTTCCAACGCTTTTTTCCTGTTCTTCAGGCTCAAGGAGACCTTCCATAGACTTGCGAAGCTCTTCGGTTATTTGGTATATGATGGTATAAAGTCTTACATCAACGCCATGAGATTCTGCCTGCTTTGCTACATAGTCATCAGCGATGACATTAAAACCAATAATAATCGCATTTGACGCTTCGGCAAGCACAACGTCACCTTCTGTAATTCCACCTGTTGAAGCGTGGAGAATTTTAATCTTCACTTCTTCTGTGCTTAACTCGGAGAGATATTTCATAAGAACATCAACGGAACCCTGAACATCAGCACGGATAATTATATTGAGTTCTTTTACATTACCAGCTTCTATCTGACTAAACAGATTCTCAAGTGTTACCTGGGTTCGTTCAGCCAACGCATCTTCTCGCAATCTGAATGTACTTTCTTCCGCAGCATTTTTAGCACGGTTTATATCCTCAAGTCTGTAAAATTTATCGCCCGCCTGCGGCACAGCATTTAGGCCGGTCACCTCTACAGGCATTGAACTTGTTGCACCTTTTAAACTCCTGCCGTAGCTGTTTTTCATAGCTTTTATCCTGCCATAAGCAGAACCGGCAAGTACAACGTCACCTTTGCCAAGCATACCTTCTTTTATGAGTAAAGTAGCAACCGGACCTCGTTTGGGATCCATTTCCGCCTCAACAACCCAACCGCTCGCAGGAACAGTATTGTCTGCTTTTAGCTCAAGAAGTTCGGTAGTATAGTCGAGATGCTCAAGCAATTCATCTATGCCCTCACCTGTAATTGCTGAGGTCTTAACCACTTCAGTTTTACCGCCCCATTCAATAGGTACCAGGTCGTGCTCAGAGAACTGAGCGTATATTCTGTTAAAATCACATCCCGGCAGGTCGCATTTATTTAAAGCTATAATGACCGGCACTTCCGCGGCTTTGGCATGGTGTATGGCCTCTATTGTCTGAGGCATAATACCATCATCAGCAGCAACAACCAAAACAACAACGTCAGTCATATTAGCACCCCTTGCACGCATAGCGGTAAATGCTTCGTGCCCCGGGGTATCGAGGAATGTTATCTTGCTATCGCCAACGCTTACCTGGTAGGCACCAATATGCTGCGTGATGCCACCAGCTTCACCGGAAGCAACGTGGGTTGACCTTATCTTATCGAGCAAAGAAGTCTTACCATGGTCGACATGGCCTAACATTGTTACAATGACACTTCGCTTTTCAAGATTATTTTTCTCTTTCTGCTCAAACTCTTTCTGGATTTCATCTTCGATGCTTGCTTTTCGTTCAACAATAAGCTCTGTTCCAAACTCAAGGGCAACTAATTCCGCAACCTCCGGACTAATAACCTGATTCGCCGTTGCCATTACACCTTGCGTAATGAGCTTTGTTATTATAGCAGTAACTTTTATAGCTAAAGCAGCGGAAAGGTCTTTTACGATTATTGGTTCACTGATCGTTACCTTTTCGGGATGTTGAACAGATTTACTCTCGCCGTGACTTCTGGTGCTTATCTTTCGGGAAGGTCTAAGCCTTAAACCTTCGCCGCCTGCTGCTGCAAGCCTTGCGCGTCTTTCCTCAAGGTCTTTTTGCCTGCGATGATGACTGAACTTCCCCTTTTTTTGGGCATCAGTTTCCGCCTCACCATGCCTTCTGCCATGAGTCCTGTCTTTGCGTTTTGACTTGGCTTTACCCTTTGCATCGTCAGTACTACTAACGGTACCAGCACCAGCTCTGGGCATCAAAGGCTCAGTTACGGGTGCATCCCGCCTTGGTCTGGCATGTGAGAATCTCTGACCGGTTTGTCTTGGTCTGCGAACTCTCTCTGGTTCGGCTTCTTCAACACGGACAACTTTCGGACCGTTTAATTTAGCAGGAGCAGGTTTTTTCATCATTGGCCCTGCCGGCTTTATTGGCTCGGGCTCTGGTTCGGGTTCTGTTTTCTCAGGCTCTTCAACTACCGGCTTGGGCTGAGGCTTTTCTTCAGATACCTGTGGTTCTAGAAGCTGCGGCTCTTCAACTTTCTGCTCAGGTTGTTGCTCCTCAGTCTTTTTGGTCTTTTTTGGAGCTCTTCTTTTGACTCTTACTTTTTTGAGATCGACTTTACTGCTTTTCTCTATTGTTGTTACGTTTTCGCCTTCGCTAAACCACTCGCGTATTGTTGCTGCCAGACCAGCTGAAATTGTGGACATATGGTTCTTTATATCAAGCTCTTCAGCCTGACATTTTTCCACAATAGCCTTGCTTTTAACACCAAGTTCTTTAGCTAAAATATAAACTCTTGTAGCAGCCAAAAAAATCTCCAATTTCTGCGAATACTATTCGCTATCTTCTTGCTTTGTTTCCTGCTTTAAAATACTTTCCGCCTGTTTTTTATTATCCTCCGCTGCCAATTCTTTTGCCAGTTTAGCAGCGGTATCGACAAATTTATTTGCTAATTCCAGGGTAATTCCCAATTCGCTTACCAAAGGATCCGGGCCTACATCATCAAGATCGAGCACTGATATGATCCCCAAAGCGATGAATTTATCCACGAAAGTCTCATCACCATCTTCTACCTCTTTGACACAGTTTGTAAGATGCTCGATTCCATGGTTGTACTCTTTAGGGGTTAATATATCTATGTCCCACCTGGTGAGTCTGGCGGCGAGTCTTACATTTTGACCGTGTTTTCCGATTGCCAGTGAGAGCTGGTCTTCATCAACGACGACTGTTGCTCTGCCGAGTTCAAAGCACAAGGCTGTCTCGCTTACCTTGGCAGGCATAAGTGAGTTTGTTATAAGCGCTTGCGAAGACTCGTTCCATCTGACAATGTCAATTTTTTCACCGCCAAGTTCATCAACGATATTTCTTATTCTGCTTCCTCTGACACCGACGCAGGCACCGACGGGGTCGACTTTGTCGTCAAGTGATACGACGGCGACTTTTGTTCTATAGCCTGCTTCTCTTGCCAATGCTTTTATTTCAATAATGCTTTCACTGATCTCCGGCACTTCCAGATCAAATAAACCTCTGATGAAATCAGGGTGCGTCCTGGATAGAACTATCTTAACCTGATTTGAAACTTCTTTTACTTCATAGATCAGACATCTGATTCTTTCGCCTACTTTATGACTTTGACCTGCGATCTGCTCTTTTTTGGGCATGAACCCTTCAGTCCTATGGTTTATATTAACAATCAGCGAGCCGCTTTCGTATCTTGCGACCGTACCGGTTATGATCTCCCCTTTCCTTTCCACAAACTCAGCAAAAATACTATCTCTTTCATCAGCACGAATTCTCTGAATCATTACTTGTTTTGCGGTTTGAGCCGGTATTCTACCCAAATCGCGTATATCAATGGCCTCTTGACCCTTAAAAGCAGCAACTTTGCCGCTAATTCGATCAATTTGCACCGAGATATCCGCTTCGGGGTCACCGAAGTGTTTACGGATCGCTGAGATCATAGCCTCTTCTAAATCGCCAAAGATGTATTCTTTGTCAATTTTCTTGTCACGAGCTATGTTTTCAACAATTCTTACCAGTTCCTGATTCATTATCTATCTTTCCTGTTATAAATATAAAACAAAAAAAGCGAAAACTAATTTCTTAATTTCCACTTCCAAAGCCAAAAAACAAACAAAGGTTATATCTATCACCACGTTACATTAGCCGCCTCCTGTAAAACGACCTTTGCTTACCTATCGACTCTGAAGCAGAAAAACCGACTGCCAGCACACCACTTGCGCAAATAGCGCTTCGACGAAAACTGATCACATGTTCACGCTGCACTTTTTACTAATCCTGTTAAGACCATCTTATCTAACCTCATAGTTTACTATTGGTAGCCGTTAATCCATCACAAAACAGGCATTATAGTAGAAAACTAATTTCTGTCAATTGCAATAACATTTTTGGGCGCTTTTGACGGCTTTTTTTGCGCAAACCCCGATAATCCGCCCAAAAACGCAGATTTACGCAAAAAAATACCTCACTAAAAAAAACTGAAAATATGTCTTAATCTCAAAAACCAGCTAAAACACTGCTTTTCATACACTTATGAGCATATCGCTCAAAACCATTAAGGACATATATTTTTCAGCAGCAAATATCTTAATTCAAACGAACTATCCGCAAATTTACCCTCCGCATCAAGCATCCAGAAACAAAAAGCTTGTTAGTTAGACAGAGGGGTTAATTGCTTGACCTGATTATAGAGCTATGTTATTGTTCGTGGTTACTTTTTAAAATAACTGGAGAATGACTATATGCATTCGTTTGCTCGTATTTTTAAATATGTTAAGCCGCAGTGGCCTCGTGTTGTTGTGGTTGTCCTTGCTGTAATTGTAATTGCTGTTCTTTTCGCAGGCAGTTTCGCTACCGTTATCCCTCTTTTGAAAGTTATGATGGGTCAGGAAGGTCTGCATGGCTGGGCTAACAGGAAAATCTGTGATTGGCGGTATGAAGTCAAGTTTTATGTGCCTGAGTCATCGGATTTTGCCGACAGCAACAATTTAGATATTGCAAACTATCTGCTTATTACGAATGTTGACGATAAAGGCAAAGCAAAGCAAAGCAACCTTCAAATCCAGGACCAGATCATAGGTGTCAACAAATTGATGCCGGACGGCGAAAAGCATATCAACCGGTTCTTACTACTTAAAGAGTTGGCTAATGCGCCTCAACAAGCTACAATTACTCTGCAAGTCAGAAAGGCAAACAATTCGATAGAAAATTTAACATTGAGTACAGGCAAAAATCCATGGCATATCGGTAGTGCTATTGATACAGCACGTTGGGCTATCAGTTTTGTGCCTGAATCTAACAGCAAAAAAGGCAAAGAAAAGGCTATTGCGTTTATAATAATATTTATGGGCTTTGTTACGATTGGCAGATGTTTAGCAAGGTTTGTACAGCAATACATGTCAAATAAAATTATGGAAGTATCTGTTGCAGGTCTGAGGAAAGATGCCTTTGAGCATGTTGTCGATATGCCGGTTGGTTTCTTTTCGCAAAAAGGTACAAGCGATACGACGAGCAGGCTTATAGGCGACATCAACGGGACAGGAACCGGGGTAAAAATTTTACTTGGGAAAGCCCTCAGGGAGCCTATGAAAGCTATTGCGTGTTTAGTAGCCGCTATGATAATCAGTTGGCAGCTCGTTTTGATATTCTTTTTGTGTGCACCTTTTACTATTGGCTTAGGTGTGGTGCTCGGCAGAAGAATGAAAAAATTCACGAAAAAGTCCCTCATAAGTAATGCTCTTATGCTCGGCAAGCTTGAAGGGGTAATACAAGCTCTTAGAGTAGTGAAAGTTTATAATCGTCAAAATGATGAGGTCGAATCTTATCACGACATAAATAAAACTTATCTCAAGCGAGCACTTCGTGTTGCCAAAGTCAATGCGTCAACAAATCCTATAATGGAAGTGATCGGGATGCTCGCAGGTTCAGCGGCTCTTTTAGTAGGCGTGCACTGGATAACCAAAGGAAACATGGATGCACCTTCGTTTTTTGGTCTTTTGATATTTTTGGGTACCGCGGCTGAATCAATTCGTAAATCAAGCGATGTCTGGAATAAAATTCAGGCGGCAAATGCAGCTGCTGAAAGGGTTTTCGCTGTTATAGATGAACCTGTGGAAAAGGAAAACCCAGATGCAAAAGAACTTGTGCCATTAAAAAATGAGATTGAATTTAAAGATGTTGTCTTTACCTATCCGGGCAGCAAAAAGCCTGTATTAAAAGGCGTTAATCTGAAGGTCAAGGCGGGACATAACATTGCGGTCGTTGGTTCCAACGGCTCAGGTAAAACAACGCTTATAAATCTGCTGCCGAGATTTTACAATACCGACAGCGGTAAAATCCTGATCGACGGTCAGGATATCAGCAAGGCAACCTTGAAAAGCCTGAGAAATCAGATCGGTATGGTGACACAGAATGTTGTGACATTTAATGACACGATAGCGATGAATATTGCTTACGGCAAACCTGATGCAAGCAGGAAAGAGATCATCGATGCCGCCAAAAGAGCTTATGCCCATGAGTTCATTGAACCCCTGCCGAATGGATATGATACCATTATAGGCGAACATGGCGCGGGTCTGAGCGGCGGACAATTGCAGAGGGTCGTAATCGCCAGGGCAATTCTTAAGAACCCTGCTATTTTGATATTCGATGAGGCCACAAGCCAGGTTGATGCCAACAGTGAGTCTAAGATCCATAAAGCTATCGAGCAGATAATGAAAAACAGAACGACATTTTTAATCGCTCACAGGTTCAGCACTGTTGTTTCCGCGGATGTGATAGTTGTTATGGACGATGGTAAGATCGTAGCACAAGGCCAGCACGAGGAATTGATTCAAAGCTGCCTGCTGTATCAAAGCCTTTACGAAACACAGCTTATCGCACCTGAAAAAGATAGTTGATAATTGGTATCTTAACGTATATATAAAAAATTACGCATCACGTTTTTAAAATCCAGCATAGATAGAAATATTTTTTACTCATCGAAGTTTAATATTTCTATTGGGATGTCAAATTTAATGTAGTCGAATTTCAACTCATCATCGGGCAGCCAAACCCAGTCGAGTTGCGGGCGATATGGGCATTGAGTTTTGAATCCGCCGAGGTCTTTGAGATAGAATTTTTTGTTGTTAACCTTGAAGTACCATTTGCCGCCGTCTTGCGGGATGTTTCGGTCAGTTCCCGCGGTCATAAGCAAATATGCGGAGACTCTGTTAAGTGAATCTTTGTGATTAAGGTAAAATTTCTGGCGATAGATGTCTGCTGCGGCTATCTTGCGGTCAGCAACTTTTCTTCTTGGTGGTGTGATATACATAATAGGCTTGTCGCCGCATTTGTATGTCACCGGCTGACCAGGATAAAAAGCAGCAAGTTCCTGAGTAGAATTTGTGTTTAGCCAGATACTTTTGTAGCTTTTGTCTTTATAACCCTGCGGCAAGTTGTACATCCAGTTTGAATAAGCAGCCATCCCATAGACAAAAGAATATACTTCATTTCCGTCAGGTTTTATTACTTTGTAGTTGTTTAGCCTTAGATAGTAGTCACGTTTAAAGCCTTTGGTTTTGGGATTGGTGAGCATTTCCTGGAAGCTGTACGAGAAAAGCGGGCCTTTTTCGTAGCCATCAGGTATATTTTCGAGAACTTCAACTGTGTTTTCTACGAACCGCCATTTGCTGTCTATGTATACTTCGCAGACACAGTGACAGTACATGGAAACTTCGCGTGCGGGAATATTCATTGTTGAGCACATCGCAACCATTGTTTTTGCTGCGCCGGCGCAATGTGATATCTTGTCCCAAAAGTCAACGGGGTGGAGATAGTAACCAAAGCCGACTTCCGGTTCTTCGGGGTTGTATCTGCGGTGGTTTACGAGAGCAGATGCGATGGCCTGAACTTTGTCCCACTCCCTGCCATCAGCGGGAATATCAGCTGCACGGAGAATTTCATCGCGTTTTTTCACAAGGTAGTCGTAATCTTTTTTATGGTCACCGAATTTTATTGAAACGGCTGTCAAGGCTGTATCTCTTTTGCAGGGCTGATAGAAAACAGGGTTAACGGTATAGCCCTTAGGAATGTTTCTGTTTTTAAATAATGGCAGGTAAGTCTCAGGACAGTAGCCGTCAACTTTATCGTACTCTGCTTCAATCGGCAGTAAAGCGGTGCTGGGGAGTATTTTGTCGAGGATGCGGTATTCGGGACAAATCCATTTATCCAGACTCGCATCATAAATGTAAGGCGGCGCAGGCAGCTCAACAGCCAACCTGCAAGGCAGCGTTACGAATTGATCGGAGTTTTTGTCATCACAGCCAAACTCAAGAAAATTATCGCCAGCAAATAAAAGTGAATAACTAATTGAAAGAATCAGAAAAATGACTTTTTTCATTATAACCCCTGTTAAAAAAATATCCGTATCACTGGTAAAGCACCTTGTTGCTACCCTTTTTTTTTAATTGATTATGTGAAATTTGTAAAGAGAAAAAGTTTTACAGCTAATCGTTCCTGTTTGACAAATAAAAACCGCCGAGGAGTGTTAAATTCGTCGGCGGTATAGTCTTTTTTTATATTACATAGTTGATATCAAAATTTTTCCCAGTGATCGAGCAGCCTGAACGCCAGGACTGGTTCTCCATCTTCGCCGAAGTCGCCTTTAAGCCTGAACCAGTTTTCATGCTGCTGGATATTATTCGGATTAGCGGGGATCGTCGCTGTTGCCGGCAACTGAACTCTTCCCATAGGAGGTATTGTAATATTCCACGTGCCGGGGGTAAGTGTGCAACCAGTAAATATTTCGTCAACAATAACCTGACCTGTCACTGTAGTATCACCAAAATTATATGCCCAGATATCGATAGCCCTCGGCACATTAGGTGCGATCACATGGTCAGGTACATTGCTCCACATAGGCCCGCCCTCTACGGTTGTAGACCTGGGCATCTTCAGTTGCATCATAACGTTGACTGGCTTTTGAGGCTTTTCACCGAAATGCTCCTGTTTTTCCCAATCAACTTTATCCAACTCACCGGGCTCAAGAATAATAAACACAGCCTGACCTGTCAGCTGCTGAGGGATTTCCGTACCGAGATATCTACCAAGATAATCATAAACTGCCTTAGCTTCAAGCTCTTGGGTTATAGGCCAATCTGTAACGGTCTTGCCCCAATTGTCCCCATCTTTATATGCTTCCGCCCATGCAACGAGCACATCACTTTCAACGCCGTCAGGCTTACCATGAAATGCGTATACATGGTTAGGTTCACTCTCATTAGCTTCATATAATCTACCGATAGATTTTGCCCCCGCCATGAATCTGCCCACCGCCGCCAAAGCTACATAAGAACCGCGAGGCGTAAAATCTTTTCTTAATAGCTGAGCTGAGTTATTACGAGCCCTTAAGAGAAAATGAAAGTGACGATTTGCACCAGCATAGACACTGCTGGCGTAAGACTGGGCCATGAACTTAGCTTTTAATAATTCATGAGGATAATCAAAGTCATATTCTGGATAAGTAATTTGCGCTGCCATGTGTCGGTCGGATTCTGTGATCCAGATCGGTTTGCCGCAGGCAGCTTCGCGAAGTGGAGCCCACTGACGATTATAATTAACAGGAGGCTCATAAGTATGTGAATTATAAGTATCAAAATAGCTCCATGTTTCATTTTTCAGCATACCATAAGTATGCATCTCTGCAGGTATTCCGGCGTAAGGATTCCAACCAACGATAATATCCGGGTCACCAGCTTTGAGACCAAGATAAGCAGCCTTCTGCAAACAACTCATCTCATCTATCGTCATCCTGCCAAAGTTATCGGCATTAGCTTCATTCCAAGGCTCCCATGCATGTACTCGGCCCTTAAAACTTTGAGCCATCTCTTTGCAAAAATCATAAAGATGTCTTAAATCCGCTGGAAATGATTCAGATTGTTCCGGACACCAAAGGGGCTTATCATGAAACACCTGCAAAACTTTCAAACCAGCAGCCGACTTCATATCCGCCACTTTATCATAAATACTACCCTCGACATCAAATACACCCTCGCTTGTCTCGGCCATGCTCCAGCTAATCCTGTCCCTTGAGATATTTATACCAGCCAGCGTTGCAATATTAATATAAGCTTCCAAATCATTAGGATCGCTATAGGACCACGATGTCGCCATATCAATACATACCGGCGAATCCTGAGGCGTGGGCACTTTCAACTTCGCAAGTACCGCTGCGGTGCTGTGAGTAATTTCCTGATCCGAAGCATCGCGGAACGAAACCCAATACCAACCAATGCCAAGCCCGCCAGCAGAAATATTCGGCATGTCACCAGAGGCAACTATCTGCTCAGCATCATCTATAATTTGCCAACTTACTACAAAATTCACATCTGATGGAAGAGCCACAGTTACTTCGTCGCCTTCTAAAAAGATATTACCAGGATGGCTATCCAAAGGCACAGGTATCTGTCTTTCGACCTTAGCAAGAGACTTCCACTGAGGCTCGGCAGGTGGAATTCTTTCGTCAAAAGAGTTAGTAATCTCGCTATAATCTTCAAGATTTAAAAGATCATCGCCACTGCCATCAAGCCAATTATTTGCCAATATCTCAAGGTCATAGATATCGATCATCTTGTCATCGTTTAAATCAAAAGGATAATAGAACGCTCTTATTTCATCAGCACTCAACGCGCGATTATATATCCGCACATCATCAATATTACCAATCCATTCAAAATTAGCTATTTCTGCA
>JAGLTN010000448.1 GCA_023135255.1 Planctomycetota bacterium | reverse complement strand
CCGCTTCGATAGCGGCTTTTAGATGGATAGGTCTAAAGGCTGGTTGAGTAGTGAGGATCACGAGGTCGATATCGGTGGCGAGGATTTTTTTGTAGGCGTCGAAGCCAGTGAACATCATTTCGGGGGTGACTTTGATTTTTTCTTTTAGCTTTGCAGCGGGTTCGTGGAGGTCCTGGGTCTGGATGGTGTGGAGACAATTTTTAAGTTTGTCTTCGAACAGGTCCGCCATTGCGATTAATTCGACGTTTTCGGAGGAGGACAGGCAATCGCGTATGGCACCGGAGCCTCTTGCGCCACAACCTATGATGCCTACTTTTATTTTGTCTGTGCCTGCGGCGAAAAGTTTGCCGGAGTTTGCGAGCATTGTTGCTATTGAAACTGAGGCTGAGGATTTGATGAAATCCCGACGTGATAATTTAGAATATGTGTTGGCGTTCATTAGTAAAACCCTTTCTTAAATAGTAAAAGATTGAAACCTGATATGATTTTATATCTGCGCCGGCGGTATGGCAAGAAATTTTTATATTATTGCGATGTATGGCTTGTGGGATTATACTTGGGGCATGGTGTTGATATTCATTTGGTTTAGTCATTTTAAGTGAGTTGCATTATGAAATCTAAATTTGCTTTATTGTTGATGGTTGTTTTTTGTGAGTCTTGCCTGGCGGGTGGGGAGAAGACTGAGGTTCAGTATCTTTCGGGGCGGGGGAAAGATGATGGGGTTAAATGGAAATTTTATTGCAGCGGAGGTAGAAATAGCGGGCAGTGGACGACGATAGATGTTCCTTCGTGCTGGGAGCTCAAGGGGTTTGGTAATTATAACTATGGCCATGATGGTATGAAGCAGGGCAAGGGCAGGCCTGCGAAGCTGGATGAGCATGGGAAATATAAATATAATTTTAAGGTTAGCTCGAAGTGGGAATCGAAAAGGGTTTATATCTTTTTTGATGGTGTGATGACTGATGCGGAGGTTAAGGTTAATGGCAAAAAGGCTGGGGCGGTTCATCAGGGTGCGTTTTATCAGTTTAAATATGATGTTACGAAGTTGCTGAATTATGGGGGTGAGAATCTGCTGGAGGTTAAGGTTAGTAAACAGTCGGCGAATGCTTCGGTGAACCTTGCTGAGCGGGATGCGGATTATTGGGTTTTTGGCGGGATATTTCGGCCTGTATATTTGAAAGCTTATCCGGAGGAGTTTATTGAGAGGGTAGCGATTGATGCTAAGAGTGATGGTGGATTTCTGGTTGATGTTTATCTGGGCGGTTGCAGAGGCGGCGATGAGGTTAGTGCGGAAATTGTTGGGGCGGATGGAAAGTTAGATGGTAGTGACATGTCGGCGGGGGTTTTGGCGGGCGGTGAGAAGGTTACGCTTGGCGCCAAGTGCAGCGGACAGAGGAACTGGTCGGCTGAGACGCCTGAGCTTTATGAGGTTAGGCTGCAGCTAAAGCGGGGCGGGCAGGTGCTTCATGAGGTGAGGCAGAAGTTTGGGTTCAGGACGGTTGAGGTTAAGGCCGGCGATGGGGTTTATCTGAACGGTAAGAAGATAAAAATTAAAGGGGTGAACAGGCATTGCTTTTGGCCTGACTCGGGGAGGACTACTTCGCGGGAGCTTAGCGTTGAGGATATCAAATTAATCAAAGAGATGAATATGAATGCGGTTAGGATGTCACATTATCCGCCTGATTCGCATTTTCTTGAGGAGTGTGATCGGTTGGGGCTTTATGTTCTGGATGAACTTGGCGGGTGGGGGTCGTGGAGTGGTGAGTGTTATGATACGGCTGTCGGTAAGAAGCTGGTTAAGGAGATGGTTGAGAGGGATGTATGTCACCCGTGTGTGATTTTCTGGGATAATGGTAATGAGGGTGGTTGGAATACCGAGCTTGATGGTGAGTTTGCTAAACATGATTCGCAGGGGCGGGCGGTTCTGCATCCGGGGGCGAGGATCGGGTCGAAACACTCTATAGGCGATATTGATGTTGAGCATTATATTCC
>JAGLTN010000447.1 GCA_023135255.1 Planctomycetota bacterium | reverse complement strand
ACTGCTGCGGATACGTTTACCAAGATACATCTTTCCATCTTTTTCATAAGCTGCGAAAGGCTCACAATTGTAGCTATGAAATGTCAAGGCATTAGCACCACTACGGATCAGCTGATCGACAAAAGTTCTATGGTCAATCGCATCCCATGCTGTCGGGCTGTTGAAAAAATTATACCAGGGAAGTGAACCCCTAACCCTGAAAAAAGGCTTACGAATAATAATACCACTGCTCAACTTATCTGGCAGCGACTCCGGAATAGATTCACCGCCAAGATAAAAACCAAATCCAACCTCCCGCAGCAAACCATAAATCGCATTGACATTACCCATCGCAGTAACACCTGCCGCGTCGATAATTTCAACTCCTTTATGTACGATAATATCAACTTCTTTATGATTGGATTTCCTGAACTGGATAGTAAGCTCTCTAAGAAAATACCCTTCTTCTCCCAAATCAAAATCTTTACCCAAAACAACAGCCTCACCTAACACTATCGCATTAACAGGAGTATTCCTCCAACTATCAGCCTTGATAACTTTCGGCACAACCCCTGTCACCTGCCCGATATACCTCTGCAAATCTCGCGTAGCAAGCACCTCCGCCTGACTTTGCCGCGAAACTACGATAGTGTTCCAGACGTCACTGCTTGCAAATACATTGCTCAAACAACCAAGCAAAACAAGAATTATAAAACCAGATGAAACCTTTGGTAATCGAAAGTTTTTTATTATCACACTACATCTCCTATAGTAATCTAAATATCCAGCGAAGTCAGTCCTTTTCGTATCGCATATTTCGTCAATTCAGCAACCGTGTACATATCAAGCTTATTCATTATCTGACGCCGGTGTGTTTCAACCGTCTTTGCACTAATGAACAATTTCAAACCTATCTGCTTGGTAGATTGACCCTCCGCCAAAAGCTGAAGCACCTCCCTTTCACGATTACTAAGTATACTTGATTCACCTGAATCCGATTTGTTTAACTTACGCAGATAATCCTCAACAACAACCCCCGATATCATCGGGCTTAAATAAGTATTGCCATTAAAAACCTCTCTGATCGCCCGGCCAAGTTCCTCAAACGCACAATCTTTCAACATATACCCGCTCGCTCCGCTTTTGAGCATCTCCGAAACGAAAAGATTATCCGAATGCATAGACAAAGCGACAACCTTGACATTTTTCGATTCCGAAAGTATCTGTTTCGTAGCTTCAATACCATTAAGATCAGGCATACTCACATCCATAATAATAACATCAGGCCTCAACTCTTTTGCCAGGCTAACAGCATCCCTGCCGTTTTCCGCCTCCGCCACAACTTTCATATCTGATTGCTTACTGATCAAAGAACGAAGACCTTCCCTGGTTATCTTATGATCATCTGCCAATAAAATCCGGATACTCATCTTATCTCCAAATAATTAACTGCCGTCTTCAACAAGCGGCGCCTTCAAAATCACCTTAGTTCCAACACCCAGCTTAGAATCTATTTCAATAGAACCTCCAACAAAGCCAAGCCTTTCGCGTATACTGAACAATCCGAATCCTACAGAGCTTTCAGCTTTATCGCGTACCTGCTCAACATCAAAACCAACTCCATCATCAATAACTCTTACCTTTATTTGATTATCTTCTCTTACAGATATCACTGTCACCATCGAAGCCTGGGCATGCTTGGCTATGTTCACCAGTAATTCCCGCACTGCCTGGAATAGCAGTACTCTAATATTATCGTCCATAGGTTTATCCTGGCCGTCGCTTTCAAATTCCGCATCAAAATCACGCATCCTGCGAGCATCACGCACCAGCCACTCCATCGCAGATTCAAAACCCAACTCATACAAAACAGGAGGACTTATCTCAAATGTCAATGACCTCGTTACAGAAATTGTCTGGGACATTAACTCAAGTAATTCCTTTACTTCAGTTAAAAGCTCGCCGTCTTTTATATTCTTATGCAATGCTTCAAGCTTGATTTTCGAAATCGCAAGATTCTGCCCGATATTATCATGAACATCAGTTGCGATCTTACGACGCAAACGCTCTTCAGCAAGAGACAACTCAGAAGCAAGAGACCGCAATTGCGATTGGGAAGACAAAAGCATTTCTTCCGCTTTCCTGCGAATTTCAATCTCATTACGCAAACTTTCATTGGCGCGGGCAAGCTGAGATGTTCTCTCCAAAACACGCCTTTCAAGCTCCTCACGTGCCATCTGCAAGTCATGTTCAATATTTTTTAAACGGGTAATCTCCGTGTTAATACCTACAAGCCCCGTAATATTACCATTGCCATCCCTCAATGGAACTTTTGTAACCAATGTCCAGATTTGTACACTATTAGGCTCTGACTGCTCTTGTCTTGCTATTAAAGCCTTACCCGTTTTCATGATTTCCTGCTCTTCTGCAAACCATTGCTTAGCCCGTTCCCGAGAAAAAAAATCAAAATCAGTTTTACCTATGATTTCATCCTCAGTCTCTGCACCAAACATAGCTGTGTTAGCAGCATTACATAATGTAAATCTGCTCTGTTTGTCTTTGGTATATATATAATCAGGAATATTATCGATCAAAGTCCTTAAAAGATTTCGCTCCGCTGCCAAGGCCTGCTCCGCTTTTTTGTGGGCGGTCATATCTCGACCAATACCGCTTGTTCCTATAACGTTGCCTTTATCGTCAAAGATTGGATTCTTAATGCTCTCGAGCCATAATCGCCTGCCGTCCTTAAGCTCTATAAGCTCCTCAACTCTCAAACGCTCCCCGGTCTCCATCATCTTATTATCGTCTGCAACAAACTTCTCTGCTATATCCTCAGGCCAAAAATCCTTATCCTTCCTGCCGACAATTTCATCTACACCAAAACCGCAAAGATGAGAAAAAGTTTCATTAACTGCAATAAATCTCCCCTGCTCATCCTTAAGCCAGGCCATGTCACCTGAGCTGTCAATAATTGCACGCAAACAACGCTGACTTTCCCGCAATGCCTTTTCCGCTGATATGCGTCTCAAAACATTTATCAAAAGCAAAAAAGTTGAAATAGATAAAATAATAAAAACTATAGATACCAGCCATATATAAGGCTTATAATGATAATAAAAAGACTCCGGCTCATTCAGCAAAATACTCCCTGCCGGCAACTTCGAAAGGGGTATTTTAAAGCGTTTAACAGTTTTATAGTCAAACATAGGCTTATTAGATCCTTCTGTAAGTATCGGTATCTCGTCGGCTGATTTGCCCGACAATATCTCAATCGCTTTCTTTGCCGCAATTTCCCCCTGCAACCCCGAATCGCAAACAATACCTCCCAAAAAACCATAATTCAGAGCTGACCGCCACAAGCAAAATATAGGCCGTTCAGTATTATCCGATACTATATTGTACCCCTTCTCTAAAGACCTCTCCTCACCTGTAACATCAGTTGTAAATCCTGCAAAAAGTATAACCGAATCATCACCAATTTCCCGTAACGAACTGCACAACTCCTCAAATGTTACGTCTCTAAGAACCGTGAAATTCAACCTATCCCGGTACCTATGCAATGCCGGGGCAATTTCATCATAAGCTATTTGATTCGTATTTTCGCATATCACCACAATATTTTTAATATCAGGATAAAGCCTCATGATCATATCAAAATTCAAAGAAATATCGAGATTCTCGGTTACACCAGTGATCTGCTTTTGACCCGCTATCATCAACTCTTCAAAAGTATTGACACCACAAAATACTATAGGAACATCTTGAAACAGTTCATCACGATACTGCAAAAGAAACTCTAAAGCATCATTATCAGATGAAATGATCGCCTCAAATTCAACATCAGCAAATTTCAACTTGTAAAGCTCATACAAAATAGAATAAATATCCTCCGGATCATTATGCTTCACATCCATATATTCAACGACAAGAACTACATCACTGTCATATTTTTCAAACTCAGCTTCTATCGACTCAAGAATATGATCGGACCAGGAAAACCCCCTGTGATATGAATTCAGAACCAACACTTTTCGCCCTGACTCCCTGTTGAGCTTCGCTGAAACACACAGCGGTAAAATAAAAAAACAAAAAATCAGCACAAAAGCGATTCTCATATTAAAACAAGAAAAAAACCTGAATATACTATTATAGTTTTTCACAAAATCTCCAGAAAAAACAAATCTGAACATCCAATCTTTTCCGCACAAATTCATAAATGCATCTAAAAACCAAACTCATTAAGCCATATATCTGTTTCGGTTTCACTCAAACTACCTCGCTTAGCTGAAGGCTCCTGGATACCTCTTTTTCTGCTCAATTGTTTTATTACCCGGCCCCAGAACAATTCAGACTTAACTGAAACAGCCTTCCTTTTTCGCGCCGCCATAATAAGTCTGTTATCACTACTGACCACCACAAGCCTCTTCGGCGCACTGTTCACTGATATTTTATCTTCGATCACAGTATCAGCATCGGTTCTGACACCAACAAAGAAAATCTCCATATTACTGGTATTTTGAAAACAGCTCTTATCAGGCGGGCCTGTCCCATCAAATATTAACTCACCCTTGTCGCCTATAAGTCTGAAATATTCACCAAGGATTTTGCAAAGACCTACATCGCTGATCGACGAATCGCCCTGAAGTTTTTGAACAGCCCACAACAAATTGTAACCATCGATAATTATCGGCATACTCTATTAATCCCAGTTGAATTTTTTCATTTATCCGCGGGTAAATAACTCAAAAATAGCAAGTCATGGATTTATTCGCGAACATTTACTACCCTAAAGGGTATCCGCCGAATACCTGATCTCGCCGCCCACTATCGTTTTCTCAACTTTGCCCTTAACCGCCCAGCCATGATAAGGACAGTTTCGACTCTTAGAGTGGAACTTATTCACATCTATAACATATTCAAAATCAGGGTCAATGATAGTGACATCACCCTGCTTAGACTTGCTGAGTGTCCCTTTATCAACCCCGATGATCCTCCCCGGATTACTGCTCATCATCCGTATCAACTCACTCCAGCCAATAATCCCAGGCTCAATAAGTGCTTTAATATAAAGGCTCAACGCACATTCGAGACTTGCAATCCCGAAAGGCGCCGCCAAAAATTCCAACTCTTTCTCACTCTGCAAATGAGGAGCATGATCCGTCGCCAACACATCAACAACACCATCAGCGATCGCCTGCTTCAAAGCCTCAATATCTTCAACACTACGCAAAGGCGGACTCACCTTATAGTTAGTGTCATAATCAACACAACACTGTTCAGTCAGCAAAAGATGGTGAGGAGTAACTTCGCAACTTACAGGCAAAGATTCTTTCTTCGCTTGTCTAATAATCTCAATCGACGCCGCTGTCGATAAATGCTGAGCATGATATCGAACTTCTGTCTTTTTAACCAACTGAATATCGCGCCACAGCATTGCCTCTTCCGCCAAACCATCAATCCCCGGCAAACCAAGCACCGTGGAATTATAACCGGCATTCATAACCCCTTCGCCAACATAATGGTCATCCTGACAGTGTTGAGAAATAACCTTATCAAACATCTTGGCATACTTCAAAGCCCGAAGCATTATCGATGGATCCTGCACACCGTCGCCGTCATCTGTAAAACCCACCGCGCCGGCCTCTGACATAAAACCCATCTCCGCAAGCTCAACACCTGCTCGCCCGCGGGTAATAGCACCCATAACATAAACATGAGTTTTCCTCGCCTGCCTGCCCTTGCGGTGAACATATTCAACATCCGTCTCACTTTGAATTGTAGGCTTGGTATTAGGCATACAAACTACCGATGTAAAACCACCCGCAACCGCTGCCGCTGAACCACTGGCAATAGTCTCTTCTTCCTCATCGCCTGGCTCTCTGAAATGCACATGCATATCAATAAGTCCAGGCACCACAAGTTTGCCCTTAGCGTCAATAACCCTCTCAACTGATTCAGCAATCTCAGGATCGATCCTGCCCACCTGACTCACCAGGGCATCAGAGATCAAAACATCACACTTTTTGTCAATCCCGTTAGCCGGGTCGATTACATGTCCATTCTTTATAAGCAGTTCATTAGCCATATTTTAAACTTCTGAATAATTTTATCTTTTACCACTCATCGCTGCCGCCTGATTCACAAGGAACAACACCGCCATCCTGACAGCTAAACCATTTTTAACCTGTTCAAGAATAACGCTGTTCTTACCGTCAGCAATTTTGCTTTCTATCTCCAGCCCTCTGTTAATAGGCCCCGGATGCATTACGATTATATCAGACTTTGCACGTTTCATTCTCTCAGCTGTCAAACCGAAATAATGCGAATATTCCCTTATCGAAGGAAACGGATTGCTCTGCTGTCTTTCAAACTGAATTCGCAGCATATTAACAACGTCAACCTTATCGATAACATCATCAAGCGAGTAACTTATCTTAACAGGAAGTTTATCGACATTGCAGGGCATAAGCGTTGGAGGCCCGACAAATATCACCTCCGCACCCAACTTGGTCATCGCCCACATATCGCTCCTGGCAACTCGCGAATGTGCAATGTCACCAACTATTGCAACCTTAACCCCTTTCAAAGTTCCCTTTATCTTACGTATCGTATAAACATCGAGCAATGCCTGTGTAGGATGCTCGCAATACCCGTCGCCGGCATTAACAACACAAGCGTCAATGCTCCTGCTCAAAAGCTTAGCAACCCCGCCTGCGCCATGGCGAACGATTACAATATCGATCCCCATTGCCTCAAGATTCCTCGCAGTATCCAAAAGAGTCTCACCCTTACTGACAGAGCTCGTCTTCCTGGTAAATTCGATAACATCCGCACTCAACCTGCTCGCCGCCAAAACAAAGCTGTTCCTCGTCCTCGTGCTGTCCTCAAAGAATAACGTCACTATCACTTTGCCCCGCAGCACCGGTGCCTTCTTAACAGAACGCATACTGATCTGCTCGAACCCCTCAGCCGTATCGAGAATATGCGTGATCTCCTCCGCCGTCAAATCACGCAGCCCAAGAAGATGCTTCCTGTTCCATCCAATTTTTTTTGACTTTTTTCGTAATGCGTTCATAAGCTATACTGATCTCAATTGAATTTTACCGTTTATCCGCGGG
>JAGLTN010000446.1 GCA_023135255.1 Planctomycetota bacterium | reverse complement strand
TGCTATCAACCCAAAAATCCACAAAACCCCCATTTACCCCCTGTTATTTTTGGTCAAAAAGGGTCAAATCGTGGTCATTTTTTGGAAAAAAGGCAAAAAAAAGGGAAAAAACCGAAAAAAAGGTGAAAAAAGATAAATTTTTGAAAATCGTTTTCGCCGGATTCACCCAAAAACACCCAAAAACCTGCCAAAATGAACTACCAAAAGCCTGCCCCATTAGATTTTCAACGGCCATTTTACGCAAATGCGTAAAAGATTCCAGTAAATCCGCCGCAAATCTGGCCCATTTGATCGTTTTTCCTCCCTGAAAACCAATTCCGTCAACAATCGTCATCTTGAACACGCTTACATAATATGATATAATAGTCCCATAACTGTTGGGCAAAAATAACGACTAAAAAATAGTCCGAAAAAACAAGAGGATTATGGGGTGATAAACACTTTTCAAAATTTTATAGCTGGCAATAAAGCAAGAGCAGGCAGAAAGGCCTTACGCAAAAAAGCTTTGCACGGGCTGTCGATTTATACTTCTGTTGTCATACTATTAATTATCGCCAACCTCGCCCAGGCCTCAGCTTTCGACACAATAAAAATAACCGCCCTCAAGGACCAATCCCCCGACCTCGATGGCAACAACGTCAAGATCGCGGTGATTTGCCGAAGCATGACCTACGATCAAGGCCTGCCCCTCAACGATTATCAACCCTTCGCAGATCACAATTGCTTTAAAAACGCGAGCCTGAACTTCTACGATGCCAACAACTTACCAGCAAAAGTCTCATCCCATTCGACAGCCATCTGCTCAATACTTTTTGGCCAGGACCCAAACATCTCCGACCCGGACCTGGCAATATCCCAATACCAGGGCATAGCTCCAAAAGCCAGCGCACAGATATACGAATTCTGGCACTTCCTTACCGAATACGTTTACACAAACACACCCCCCGATGCCGACGTAATTTCTGTAAGCTGCGGCGACCAGTTCCAGGATTGGTGGACAACGGGCATCGAATCATTGGCATCGAACTTCGGCAAAACGATCGTAGCTGGAATAGGCAACGGTTCAAAATTCTCCGACCCACTGCTATACCCCGGTGCCTCATCAAACGTAATAGGCGTAGGCGTCATTGATTCGATAGTCTCTGACGACTGGCAATTAAAACTCGACAATTTCACCCTGCCCCACAGCCAGCATTCCAGCACAGGACCAACGCAGCAAAACACATGCAAACCGGACATTGTCGCCCCCGGCAATTTTCTGACAGCAGACGCAAACACCCCCGATTTATACAACCCCGCCGGAGACTTCTCAAGCTACGCAACCCCCGCCGTCGCAGGCACAGCTGCACTATTAATTCAGCAGGCAAAACAAAACCCCGCTTACGATTTAGCACTATCCACCGAAGCCGGCAACTGCGTTATAAAAGCCATCCTGCTGAACTCAGCAACCAAACTACCTTTCTGGCATAAAGGGCAACTCACAAAAGACGACGACCACACAACCCCGCTCGATTACGCACAGGGCGCAGGAATGCTGAACGCCCAAAGAGCATACCAGACATTAACCGCAGGCCCTTTCCTGCCGGGCGATGTAAACTCCATAGGATGGGATCTGAATTTCCTCGATATAAACGTCAGCGAAAAGTCATATTACTTCACCATCACAAACCCCGCTGATGATTTCATAACCGCAACTCTGTCATGGAACCGCTACTACGAAAACCAATACCCTTTCAGCCGACTATCGCAATACGACACCGACCTTAGAGTCCAGCTCTGGGCAATCGATCCGAACGACTCTGAAAATGATTACCTGCTCGACTACTGCGACAGCAACACTGACAATCTCGAACACATCTACAGCCGACTGGATCCGAATTATACAAACTACCAGCTGACAATATCTTTCAGCCCAAACTCCCAACATGCGGAAAACATCAACCAACCATTCGCAGTCGCCTGGGGCACTGCCGAACAAACAGATGCCAACAGCATTCTGTTCTATGACCTCAACTGCGATGGTCAAGTCACTCAGGAAGACTCGATGCTGCTGGTAAAAAATTGGCTGCAAAATGAACTGAGCCCTGAAAAATACACCATAGGCGATATAAACAATGACAGCCTGATAAACATGCACGACATGGACATACTGAACAAATACAAAAACCAAACCGCCGACTGGTTGGAAAACTAAAGCTTAAGGTAGCTCTGATAATTGCTTTTGAGCAGCAATCAGAAGATTTTCGGCTTCCGGCAAGGAAGAGGAATCAGCGTGAGACGATTTTAAAATTGGGACAGCTGTCTCAAATCAATGTTAAGATATTGGGAATGATTTTGTGCAATGTTCAAGCTGATAAAGGTTATTATAAATACGCTTACAAATATTATATGCAGATGGCCAAGAAAACAATCAGCAGAAAATGTGCTGTTAGGAGAAAATGCTCAGCTTGGTTCAAATATTTCAGCTCCTAAGAATCAACTCTTGTTTAACAGAGTAATAAAAGAACAAAAAAATGATTGGAAAATGTTATCCAATGCCAAAAAGCGAAAATCAGACCAAACCTCTTTTATTGATTTAAAACGCCTCTCTTGTGCTAATAACGAATTTGAAAGCTGGTCGAGATTTTCCTATGCCCATTTTTTAAAAAGGATTGCTGATTTTATTGCTTCACTGGCAGTAATTATTTTATTTGCTCCAATATTTCCTGTTATTGCACTGGTAATAAAAATAAATTCTC
>JAGLTN010000445.1 GCA_023135255.1 Planctomycetota bacterium | reverse complement strand
GTTTGCGATGTGGCTATTTGCGAGGGTTTTGTGGGCAATGTGATTTTAAAGCTCACCGAGGGACTCGTTGACGGGCTGTTTAAAGCAGTTAAATACGAACTGTTGAAAGAAAAGCTTACACTGGCACTTAAGTTCAAGCCTGTGATGATGAGAATATATAAAAGATATGACTACAATGAATACGGCGGCGCTCCTCTGTTGGGTGTCAACGGTACCGCATTTATAAGTCATGGCTCAAGTAAGAGCATAACTATCAGAAATGCTATATTGGCTGCCAAGAAATCTTACGCACAGAAAATTAACGATAGAATACAGGAACACCTGTCAGAAACCTCTGCAAGGACTGCTGATGAACAAGAAATTTGATGAATACAAACCAATGTGCAGGGCTATTATAACTGGTTGTGGGGCTTATGTACCTAAAGGTATTATAACTAACGACGATCTCGAAAAAATGGTTGATACATCGGATGAGTGGATAACTACCAGAACGGGTATCAAAATTCGCCACAAAGCAGGTGAGGGTGAATCTACAGCTATGCTTGCGACTGAGGCAGCGAAAGAAGCTTTAGAAATGGCCAAAATCGCACCGGAAGATATTGAGATGATAATTGTAGCGACTATCACACCTGAAATGGTATTTCCTTCCACCGCTTCTTTTGTCCAGCGTGATTTAGGTGCGACAAAAGCATGGGTCTTTGACATGGCAGCGGCGTGCAGCGGTTTTGTTTATTCGCTTTCTGTTGCTCAACAGTTTATTGAAAGTGGTCATTGCAAAAATGCTCTTATTATTGGTGCTGAGACTTTAACCAAAATAACCAACTGGGAAGACAGGACAAGCTGTATTCTTTTCGGCGATGGGGCTGGAGCGGTTGTCCTGGAAGCAATTAAAGATATCAAAAAAGGAATTCTTTACAGTACTATGGGTTCTGACGGCAGATATTGGGAGGCTCTCAACTGCCAGGCTTATGGTTCCAGATATCCGTCCAGAGAAAAGCTTGAAGATCCTGATAAAAGATTCATGCAGATCAAAGGCAGAGAGGTGTACCAACAAGCGGTTAGAAGGATCGTAGAGACCGTAACCGACTGCCTGCGTCATTGCAATTTTACTATAGATGACATTGATGTATTTGTCTCACACCAGATGAATTCGAGAATTATTGATTCAGCAGCTAAGAGATTGAAACTTACAGATGAACAGGTTTTTATTAATATTCAGGATTACGGCAATACCTCAGCAGCATCTGTTCCGCTTGCGTTTAACGACTGCTATAGACAGGGAAAGATCAAAGAAGGAGATCTTGTTGTCCTTGTAGCTTTTGGGGCTGGGCTGACCTGGGGAGCAAACGTAATTCAGTTTTAATCAAACTTTTTTTAAAATTAAAATATAGGGGTATTATCCCTGTATATAACCAAGGACGGAAATTATGAAAACAGCTTTTCTTTTTCCAGGACAAGGATCTCAAGTCGTGGGGATGGGCAAAGATATAGCAGGAGCTTACAAAGTTGCCGCAGAGGTTTTTGAAAAAGCCAATGATATAGTTGGCTTTGAGCTGCGCAGGATATGCTTCGAGGGACCTGAGGATAAGCTAAACACGACAACGATATCGCAACCCGCGATTTATGTTACTTCAGCGGCCATTTTAGAGGTTATTAAGACTAACAGTGCTACCAGTTCAATTAAGCCTGACGTCGTCGCAGGGCTTAGCCTGGGCGAATACACAGCACTTTACGCAGCTGGTTTGGTAAGCTTTGAAGACGGGCTGAAATTGGTGCAAAAACGAGGTCAGGTGATGCAGGCAGCGGCGGATAATTCCAAAGGCGGTATGGTCTGCATAATAGGTCTTGATGAGGATAAAGTAAAAGAACTTTGTGACGAAGCAAGCCAGGGTGAGCCTTTGACAGGGGTTAATTTTAATTGTCCCGGTCAGATAGTAATTAGCGGCTCTTTGTCGGCATGTGAACGTGCTGAAGGGCTTGCAGAGAAATATGGTGCAATGAAGGCTGTTAAATTGGCGGTTGCGGGGGCGTTTCACTGTGAATACATGAATCCGGCAGCTGAACAACTGAGCCAGGCATTGCAGCAGTGTGAGATATCAAATCCTTCCGAAATTAAGGTTGTAGCTAATACTAATTGCCAATATTATGGCGATGCAGATGATATTAAAGCAGGCTTGGTTAGACAGCTTACCTGTCCTATTTTGTGGCAGAAATGCATGGAAAAGCTTCTGGCTGAAGGCGTGGAAGATTATTATGAGATTGGACCTGGAAAAGTTTTAACAGGTTTGATGAGAAGAATAAACAGAAAGACAAAAGTTAATAACATTAGTAATTTACAGGCTTTAGAAAAATTATTATCCCCTTAAGGGTATTAAATGGCCGCGAATAAAGCCGTAACTTGTTATTTTTAAGTTATTTACACGCGGATAAACGGTAAAATTCAATTAGGATCAGTATACATTTATATATATTACTGTGTATCGTTTATTTA
>JAGLTN010000444.1 GCA_023135255.1 Planctomycetota bacterium | reverse complement strand
GCTTATCCTTGTGAATATAAACATAAAAATCTTTTTTTACTTTATCAATATGCACTAGTTTACCCTTGTTTGGTTTATTTCAGCTTTTAATTAGTCTGTCTCCCTTTTTAAAATATCCTTTGCATGGGTGATGTCTTCTTTGATTTGTTCTATCAAAGTTTCCTGATTGGGGAATTTGTGCTGGGGGCGGATGTAGTCAATGAAATCCATGGCTAACCATTTGCCTGCCAACTCACCGATGCCCTCTTTTAGAATATGTGCTTCTATTAAAAGCGGATAATCATGACCGAAAGTTGATACCTGACCAATGCTGAAAACCGCGGGAATATTTTCCGTCGATTCACAGACGCCCTGCTGACTATCCGCCAGCTGAACATATCCGGCATAAACCCCCTCAGCGGGGACGATCTGTTCGGGCATTTCCATATTCGCCGTCGCAAAGCCGAGCTGTCTGCCCTTGCCCCTGCCTGTGACAACCTTACCAATCAGTTTATAAGGCCGAGATAAAAGAAGCCCGGCATCTGCCACCCTTGAGCTGGTGAGCATATAACGAACCATCGTACTTGAAATGCGAACATTTTCCCCGGTCGGCAACTCTATCTCTTGAGTAGGGACAACTATCGTTGAAAACCCGAATTCATCGCCGAGTGATGAAAGCATTTCGATATCGCCTGCTCGCCTGGCACCAAAATAAAAATCATTGCCTTCTACAACCGCTACAGGATTTATCGAATCAACAATAAATTTTTCAACGAATTGTCTTGGTGAAAGTGACAAAATCTCTGCTCCGCCGTTCAGTACCAATCGGTAATCAACGCCAAGTTCGGCAAGCAAGTGCTTCTTCAAAGGCAAAGGCGTAAGCGTTCCCGGTGCCTTATCGGGATGCAAAATCGCCAACGGATGCGGATCAAATGTCATCATTGCAACAGATGTTTTATATTTATCCGCCAGTTGCCTGGCAACATGAAGTATCTTTCGATGTCCTAAATGCACACCGTCAAAATTTCCAACCGTAAGCACAAGACCCGGCGGTATCTCATTCAAATCAGATATAGTTTTAATCATCCTCATAAGTCCGCCAGCATAATCGCAACAGACAAAATCTGCAACGTCTTTTTAAAATCAAGCGATTCTATTGCCAACTCAACAGTTTTATAAGGCAAAAACCGCTAAAAACACGCTTAAACCACATTTAACGAGAATTTCCTTGACTTTTCATATTTTTTTGGTATCATATTAGGAACGTAGCGAGGTGTGATTATTTTAAAATCCACTGGAGAAGGTGCGAGAGTTTTTTACAATATTTTACAGCACGTATCTGGCAGCATCTGTCGAGTTATCATCTGGCTTTGTATCAGCCTTACTATAATAGTCTATTGCGTAAATATAGTATGTGAGGTGGTCTTGCATACTGGAAATAATGTTGAGAAGAAGGAGGTTTATCGTGAAAAAATTAGCACTTGTTTTTATGACGATACTGCTGGCTGCAACAGTGGTTTCTGCTGATGATTTCTATCCACCAGAATGGAGAGGTGGGCCGCTGTCAGTAGAAGCAGAGTGGGATTTTGATTCACCACCAGCAAACTGGTATTATATCCCACCAGATTATTTTAATGCTGTGGGTGGTTCCGGCAACGAGTATCTTTACAGCGGTTTTGGTACACATGCGGAAGTCGGTTATCCAACAAGTTGGATGTGGCAGCCTTTAATCGACCAAGGCGGCGGAATTACACCGGTAGATGGCTCAGGTGGAGACTATCTTACTTTTGCAATGCAGAACTGGGTTGACATGGAGCCGTGGAAAGATGTCAGAATTCAGATAACTGGAATCTGGCAAGATATAACGACTTTGGACCCGATGTTAAATGAACTAATATTCAGCATTGATGTTGTAGGTTCACCGGTTGAAAATTGGATGATGACCGATGCTCAAATATTTGCCTATGACATGACTGGTTGGTTCCAGGCTTATATAGATTTGCGGATCTGGCCAAATCCTGACTGGGAAAAGATCGCAGCGTTTATTCCTGAAGGTTTGATAATTGACCAGGTTTATATCGACACTATTTCAATAATTCCGGAACCAGCGACAATCGCTCTGCTTTGTCTTGGCGGTTTGATGCTGAGAAGAAAAAAGGCGTAAATAATATACCTTTTAAGGTTATCTCGATTTATCGGGATACTCACGGACAAACAGGCCACAGAGAGCCTCGACAACGAAAACTCGGTTGCGAGTAGTGAGGGGTATAGGCTTTAATTTATACCCTTCAGGGTAGTAAATGCCCGCGAATAAATCC
>JAGLTN010000443.1 GCA_023135255.1 Planctomycetota bacterium | reverse complement strand
GTGGATAGCCTTCAGCACAAAATCACTGCGGTCAAGGCTTACTGTTACAAAATTTTGTTATCTCGACGATAAAGGTCAAACAAGCAAACCATTTATTATGCCGCAAAAAGAGCCTGGGTTTTATGATTCTTTCACTATGACATTTTCCGTACCCGAATTTACAACGACGCCGATAAAAGTAACCCGTGAAAAACTCGGTAAGGTGATCAGAAGTGCGCGACAAATACCTGTTGATCTGCCGATCACGATGGCAACTCCCGGCAAAGAAACATCGCCATGGAATCAGCGTGAATAATTCTGCTGTCAACAACGAAGCCGGCGAATCATCACTTGCTGCCTTTATAATCAATTCTAAAGGCATTTACAAAAAACTTGTGATTTTTAAAAAAACTTAAAAAAACCTTTATTTGCTTAGTAAAACTTCTGTTTTCTAATAGTTTGACTTAATTTGACTTGATTGAATGAAAAAGTTCAATAAAATGGCATAAAAAGCAGGCAATAACAAACTATATTTAAAATTCAAAGGATTTTGGCTATGGACCGCAGAAAATTTATTAAATCCACTCTGGCAACCGCAGCACTTGCAGCAACAATTAGACCTGGTATTGCTAAAGCTAACACTGGTAAAAAAATCTCAATAACCAATCCGTATGCAAAAGTTGACTGGGATAAATTCGGCCAGTATAAAGCTAATCTGCACTGCCATACAATAATGAGCGATGGCCATGCCTGCGTTAACGATATGGCTAAGGTTTATAAAGATGCAGGCTTTTCAATACTTGCTATCTCAGACCATGACTGCGTTATTAAAGAGAAAAGACCAAAAGAACTTTTAGAGGCCACATGTTTAGATAAGAACTGCATATCTTTCATCACCTGGCCTTGGTGCGACTTCGGAGGGAAGTCACCAAGGACGCACGGCCTGACTGGAATCGAAGCTTGTGAGCTTACTACCAAACATCACATGAACAGTTATTTTAATGGCTATAGCTTAGGGGCGAATGTCAAAAACAACTATGGCTACACCGAAGACCAACAGCTTGACGAAGTGCAAAGGAGAGGCGGGCTTTCTATCGTAAACCATCCGGGAATACAAGCTTCATGGAACCAGGAAAAATCACTTCAGTGGTATGTCGATCTATTCAAGGACCATCCCGCTGACTGTTTGGTTGGTATGGAAATAACAAACCGCGTTAGTGAAGAATGGGACGGCTTTGATATTAGCCTGTGGGACCAGCTACTTGCTGAATTCTCTCCTGGGAGACCTGTATGGGGCTTTGGCAATGATGACGCACACTCACACAATCATGCAAAATTCACCTTTAACGTATTTTACTTTGATATTTGCAGCCAGGCTAATGTAAGGCAAGCTATGCTCGATGGTCAATTTACATTCTGCGATGCCTCCAGAAAGGTAGACTACACCAAAGAGAAAATCGAAGATGGAATGTTCCCTTACATCAACAGTATTAAAGTAGATGAAAAAGCTCAGACAATTACAATTGACGCTAAAGATTACGAACAACTCCGCTGGATAACAGCTCCGAAATCTTCAAAGCCAATCGGCGACTTCTTAACCAGCAAACAGCCTTGGGAACTGGGACAGGTTGTAGGCGATGCAAAAACTATCAGCTACAACAGCCCTGCTGTTAAGAATTATTTAAGAGCTGAATTGATCCACAAAGACGGCAAAGAATCTTATCGAACATTCGTCAATCCATTTGGTGTTGAAAAAATATGATATCGCTATAGTAAGCGATCTAAAAAGAATTCACCTATTAAAGTAACGGAAGGTTAAAAATGAAAAATCGTAATGTCGGTTTAATCTACTTTGGCTTAGATGTTATGTCCTCAACACTAGTGCTAGTAGCGGCCTTGGTCAGCATTATTGTTAAGGATCCTCACTATGGAGAGTGGTCAATGTGTTTGGTTTTGCCGGTATTAGCTAATGCACCTGTCTCTTTGATTGTGGTTCCTTGGTTAGAAGCTATTACCGAAAGAACTGAGTGGGTTTTGTTAATATTTGGTCTGAGTTTAGGCTGTATTCAAAACTACTTTTTAGGATGGATGTCAGCGTGGGCTTTTAAACATAGAAAACAAAAGGCCCCTTGGGGATGGGTTTTACTTATCATATTTTCGATGTGGTCTGCTTTTATTGGATATATTTTTATGCTATCATTGATAGCGAGTTTGGGGCCGTTGTCGGAACTTTTCCTTTAAAAAGGCCTATACTTTAAGAGTATAGGCCTTTTTGATTAAAGGTAAAAACGTTTAATGGAGATTTATTATGGACGCAAGCATAATGGGTATGGTTGTTCTTTTTGTAATTGCGGTTCTTTTCAATTGCTTATTAAATATCTACTTAAAAAAGTATTTTTTGTCAGCAATAATATCTGCTACTCTTTCAACATTTGTTTTTCAGTTTATTGGTTATTTAATTATGGGATATTTAGACCCCTTTTTTTTAATTGCATTGGTTGGGGGTTGGATTGCCGTTTTTAAAAAAATAAAGACCAACAGATTGAATATACATAGACTTATGAGCAGTATCTGGTGTTAGTTTAACTGATGCCAGATACTGCCCGATAGTTTGTGCCAGCTGTTAATCTTTAAAACAGGCTTGGAATTCTTTGTAAACAGCTTCCATCGCGGATTTCAAAGGGCCATTCAAATGTGTT
>JAGLTN010000442.1 GCA_023135255.1 Planctomycetota bacterium | reverse complement strand
GAACTCTACCATCCATACAATTAATAGCGGTACAAAAAGGCATCCTAATATCTCCAATAGAGACTAAAATTTCTGACAGTCCCTGAAATATATCAAAAATACAGGATGATTCAACTCAATACAGTTTTTAAGCACAAAAACAATTAAAATTATCATTAAAAAAGCAAAATATTGCTATTTCGTGTTTTTTCGTAAATATCATGAACTACAATAAAGAATTGACGTACTACTATATAGATGAAATGAAATTCTCTCCTTTTAAAAAAAGTGAGTAAGGTGTTTTTTAAAAAACCTCCTCCAAAAACATGATGGCGGTAGCGACAAGGAAGCGTTATCGCCATTATGCATTAATAAAAAATCCTGATTTGCCGGTACTAATTTTTAGCTGCTTGAATTTAGTTAGCAATTGCCTCTTCTAATTTGGCTAATATTGTCCGGGCTTTTGATATCTTATTACCTGTCGGACATATCCAGTTAAGATCCAGGTTCCTCTTTATTTGATCTTCGACTTTTTTGCATGCAAGCAAAACTGTTGCATGGTTTTTACCGCCAAGGCATTTGCCAACTTCAGGGGAGGACATATTGGTATGTTTCCTTGCTAAATACATGCTGAAATGCCTGGCTAATGTTATCGTTCTGTTTTTCTTTGATGAATGGATTTGTGACGTAGTAGTGCCGAAAAATGCCGCAACATTAGACTCGATATCGCCTATATGGACAATAGGGTCGGTTCTTACTATATGCTCAGCGAGTATCTCTTTGGTAATATGCAGATTCATCTTATTGTTTTGCAAAGCCGAAAAAGCCGTTATTTTCAGCATTGCTCCTTCGAGTTCACGCACATTCGATTTGATATTTTCAGCAACATATTTAATGACATTCTCTGGTACATGTTTTTTCATCTTAAACGCATACCTGCGGCAAATTTCCAGACGGGTTTTCAAGTCTGGGCTGTCTATTTTGACAACCATTCCCGATACGAACCGGTTAACAAGTTTGTCGGAAAGCTGGTCGATCATCTTAGGATGGGCATCGGAAACCAGTACGATCTGCTTTCTCGCAAGATCGACACTGTTGAAAGTATGAAAAAATTCTTCCTGTGTCGATGGTTTGCTGGCCAGGAAGTGAATGTCGTCGATAGCTAACAAATCCGTTTGTCGCAT
>JAGLTN010000441.1 GCA_023135255.1 Planctomycetota bacterium | reverse complement strand
TAACTTAAAAATAAGAAGTTACGGATTTATTCGCGGGCATTTACTACCCTTAAGGGTATAAACCAATTTCATTTCGTATATGTTTAGCAGATTTTAACAGAAAAGCAATGATTCAGTGGGATTCAACGTAGTGGGACTTATCGGACCTGCTGTTAAAAACTTTGCTGTTTATAGCTTAAGCGGCAGTAATTTGTGTTTTAAATGTTAAATACAGCCGGTTTTATGCCGAACAGTCTGCTGGATTAAGTTAGATTGAATTCAAGGATATAAAAATGGCAAAAGGTAAAAATGTATTAACGACCGGCGATGTAGCGAGGATATGCAGCGTAGCTCCAAGAACCGTTTCAAAATGGTTCGATAGTGGTCAGCTGAAAGGCTATCGCATACCCGGCAGCAAAGACCGCAGAATACCAGTTAGTGAACTCGTTCGTTTTATGAAGTTACACAATATGCCGGCTACAATGTTTCCGGTTGATAAAATACGAGTTCTTATTGCTGACAGTAATTCACAGCTTTGTGAAACTTTAGCTAAGAGTCTAATGGAAAAAGCTGACTATGATGTTCAAACAGTATCGGGCAATTTTGAGACCGGCATAGCAGCACATAAATTTTCGCCCCATGTTCTTCTTGTAAGCTTATTTTCTAAAGATATCTCAGCAGTTGAGATATGCCGGACGGTTCGCGATGATGAGGATTTGCAGACGATAAAAGTTATTGCTATCGCTAATGATCTCAGTGACTGCGAAGCTGCTGCTTTGATTCAGCAAGGTTTTGACGGCTATATCTGTGATTCTGGTGATATTGACGAAGTAATCAAAAAGATAGAGGAAGCTGTCGCGATAATATACTAAAGCATACTCTTTCATTTAATAAATAAAGGCCTGTTTAGTCGCAGGCCTTTTTTATTTTTTCAGCAGCATTTCCGATTGCAATTTAATAAGTTCCTGGGCTGTTACAGTTTTCGATTTCATATCCCCGAATATTATCCGGTATTTGCCTTCGTTGGTTTTGAATTGCATCAATATTGCATCGCCGTCGCCGGGTTTAATAGTGTTGCCGTAATAGATAACATCTTCGCCTTGTTTGAGCAGTTGGTTATAATATTTTTCCATACCTGCATATTCATTGTTTTCAATGGCTTTATGGCCTCCGGAGAGAAAATAATTAACAAGCAGTTTACTTTCCTGCACAAGCCCTAAATTGTCGGTGTTTTTGTCGCCCAAAAAGTTTACGCACAATATCAAAGTGATAATTATTGCCGCTGCTGCGGTGAGCTTGCTAATCCGCAGATCTATCATAATGTTGATAGTATCTTTACCCTTATGCGGTATTAGCTTATGTGGTATCCTGTTTTTGATATCTTCGCTGAGGCCTTTTCTTACCGGCTCTGCTGTTACCTGGGTCAGATCAGAAAGTAATTTTTCAATATTTTTTTTACTCATTGTTTTTCTCGTTTTTTATTTCTAACTGCTTTCGGAGTTTTCTCAATGCACGGCTGATCCTGCTCTTTACCGTCCCTTGTCCTGTACAAATTGCATCAGCAGTTTCAGCTATCGTCAGGTGCTGCATGTAGTGCAAAAGGACAACCTGTTTTAATTTCGTCGGCAGGTTATCTATTTCTTTTTTTAGTTGTAAAAGCAATTCCTTGTTCTCAACTTTTTCCCAGCTCTGGGAACTGCCATCTACTAATTCATCTTCTTCAAGAGAGGTATCTCTACGTTTTTTTCTTAGCTGGGTTCTTGCAGCATTCGTTGCGATCCTATAAAGCCAGGGTCTGAGCATTTTGTCGCTTCGAAGCTGCGCTATGTGTCGCCAAGCCTGAAAAAATACATCCTGCGTCAAGTCTTCACTGGCGGCACAACCAAAACCCATCCTTCTGATATAACGGTATATCTGTTCATAATACAAATCTACCAACTCAGCAGCAGCCAAGCGGTCTGCCGATTTCAATCTGACAGCAAGCGAATCGGGTTGTTTATCCAAAGCACACTCCCTTTTGCAGATAATGCTTGCACCAATTCAAACGTATAGACGCAATTAACAGCCCTGCTGTTCCGTAAATTTTCGGTTTTTTTTCAAATATTTCCAAAGAATAGCCTTTTGAGACGAAAAAAGAAATAATCGCCAAGTTTAATTTTCTCCTGAAAAAGTGCAAAACGCTGATATTTCAGGATTATCAAAGCTGAAAATGCAGTTATTGCTGAACTTTTATTTTCAGAACATCTATTTTTTCCCGGATCTCTTCAGCCATTTTGCTGTTGGGGAAATCCCGCACTATCTGTTTGCCTGTTTGGAAAGCATTGTCCCACCTTTTTTCAGAGATCGCCAGCGAGAACTGTACACCGAGGTTATGCAGTTTGTTTCTGAAAACATCCCTTGCTCCCTCTTTCAGAGCAAGAGCTTCATTCGGACTGAGGTACATATCAAGCTCCTGAAGTATCTCAATGCTTCTGTCGGTATCTTCCCTCTTTACAGCATCATCCCAGGCATTGAGCAATATTCGTTTGCGTTCGATCTTCTTTTCCAGCAGCTTTTGCCTTGTAGCTTTTGCTTTCTCGCTGCCAGGGTGATCTTTTATAAGCCTTTCGATACGCATACTGGCTTTGACCCACTGATGATCGTCAAGCAGGTTTTCTATCTGGATTATTACCTGGTTAATTCTTTCCTGCGTTGTTGCGTTTTTGTACCTTTCAGCTTCCGCTCTCAGCTGTTCAGCAAGCGATTTATATTCTGTGCAGGCTGCGATGTCATCGATCATTTCAAAAGCAGCTTTAAAATCCGGCAGTTGAAGCCTGTCAAAAACTGCCTCCTGCAATGTCTGCTTGTCCGATTCGTGGTAAGCAATAGTCTTGGCAGTTTCGCTGATACGTGTGGTCTGGTTGACCTGCGTTAGTGTCGATCGCATTTTTTCAAGGGAACTGCCAAGCTGTTCGAGCTTGATATTGCTTTGCTTGACTACAGCGAGCATCTTCACTACTGTCGAAAGCATTGTTACTATCGTCGCCAGTATGATGATGCCGCCTACAAGGAACAATAGATTCAGAAGTGAGTCTACCCTTGCTTTGAGAAAAACATCTGTAAATAAAGCAAGAGAGATAATAATTATGACAACAGCAGCGGAAATAATGATATGCCATTTAAAACGTTTTTGAAGTTCATCTCTTTCCATAGTTAGCCCCTTTAAAAAAGCCGTCACTGACAGTGCTTATATTATATAGATATGAGCAATAATGTCAATGCCGACCTTAAATCTAATATGAACAATATTTTATACTCAAAACACCTTTTAAAAGGCCTTAGTTTTGGTTTTTGCTTCTTTCCGGGTATTATTCCAGATGGATAACCCCGCGAGCAGCGTCTGCCTCTAAGCTGGCGTTTTTAATGATATCGTAAAGTTTTCTGCTGTCTTTTATCTTCTCAAATTCAAATTCTGGGTCGGTCTTGTCGTTAGTTATCAGCCCAATAGAGCCTATTCCTAAAATGCAGTCTATCAGCGACCTTCTCATTTTCAGATCGATAACCCGAAACATGTCTATATTGTCAACGCGTCTGTCGAAAATACCTCGGCTGTATTCGATCCTGTCAACAGAGACCTGATAATGAACCGTTTTGAGCTTAATTACTTTCCACAGTATCAAAAGCAGGGCGAATATAATAAGCCCAAGGCCCAGCACCATTTTGTAATTGACTATCGCGTTATAAATATTATCGCTTAGCTGATAGTTGAGCAGCTTTTGCGTCAGATTTTTTATGAGATTTGCTATGGGCGATGCTAATAACAATACTCCGATGCAGGCGAGAAGCATCGCTTTGATTGCGAAGCCAAGCATTCCTAAAAGCGAAGGGCCAGCCTCGAAAAGAATATCATCCGTTCCTTCCTGCTCTTGTTCGACTTCTTCATCGGCGGATTCACGTCTTCGAAGTGCCACAGCCTTGTTGGTATTTTGATATTCGCCGCAATAGCGACACTTTATGGCCTTTGCCTGAATTATCTCAGCGCAGAACTGACATTCTTTGGTTTTCCTTGTATCAATTTTCATACTTTTATACTTATCGGCCTGAAAGGCTAAATTTCTCAAGTACATATTGCATTTTCAATGCTGAAATCGCATTGTTTGTTCGTGTTTTTTTAGGTGGGGGATTGGTGATTTTGGTGAGGTTTTTGGGCAAAATCGGGCATAAGAAAAGATTTTTTATAAAATTACAATTTTTTTCGTAACAGATGGGGGTTTTATTGCATCTATAATATATGAAGAAAAGCTTTTTAGGCGGTTTTTGCTAAATTGCAGCAGGGATATGATTTTAAGCAAAAAAAAATTGCTTGATTAATATAAAGAAATGGTATAAAATATAGTTGGTGTGGTAGGAATCATGGGAGCGTGGCATAGCCCTTTTTGATTTCATTGGTTGCAGAGTATTTCTGCCCTGATTTTTTGTGATTAAAAGGGCTGAAAAATATCAGCCCTGAAATAAGAACGCCATTATAGGAGAGATTATTATGAAGAAACTGTCAATTTTGATTTTTGTGCCGTTTTTTTGCTTAGCGGTTTCAGCTAATGCGGTAACAATTGTTCGGGTAGAAGGGGTTGTTACATCAATTGAGGAATACGGCATATATGAATGGGGGGATAGTGTTGATGTTGGAACGGAGTTTTCGGCTTTGATTTACTATGAAGATTTGATAGATCAGAATCCTATTAGTAACCATGGTTACTATGTTTCGACCGGAGCTCTTGTTACAGTAGGGGATTATGTTTTTAATTCTACTGAAGGTATCTTAGAGATTGTAACAGGGGAAAATTTTGTACCTGTTCCTGGAGGTGGTTCTGATACTGGTTACACTTTTGGTAATAGCATGACAAGTAGTGGAATCATATATGAAAATGGCCAGCCTGTTACTATAGGTAGTGTTTCATGGAAGCTTCCACCTCTATGTAATTTGGTTTTACAAACAATGGATCCTGATATTGTGCCAACGGATGCATTTCCTTTAGATTTTCCCGATTTGTCTGGTTTTGATTATACCAATGACTTTGGGATTTACTTACCCGGACCAGATGGCAACCTTTATTTAAATGGTGAGGCAACATCTATCGAAGTTATTCCTGAGCCATGCAGTTTGGCGTTGCTGGCTTTGGGGGCGATTGGCCTTTTGCGACGGAGGAGATGAGAATGGGCGGTGATATTGACCAGTCAGCGATAGATGATGACTTGTACAACAGCTATATTGTTACCAGAGGTGCTGACGCTATTCTTGATGGATTTATTATTGAAAAAGGATATCGCAACAGCCATGGCGGTGCGGGGATGTACAACAGTTCCGTTTCTCCTGTTGTTTCTAACTGTATCTTTAGAAATAATACAAGTCTTGGTGTGGGAGGTGCGATGTATAATACATGTTGCCCATCGGCGAAAATAACCAATTGTACGTTTGAAGGTAATGAAGCTGGTATAGGCGGTGCGGTGTTTAATGATGAGTCATCTCCTGAGATTGTAAATTGTAAATTTATTGGAAATCAATCGACTAACATTAATGATGTCGGCGGAGGTGCAATTTTTAATAATTATTGGAGTTCGCCTTCAATTATGAACTGCTTCTTTGTTGATAATATTTCAGATAGTAATGGCGGGGCTATGGTCAATGGCCATGAAAGTTACCCTGAGATTAAAAATTGTGT
>JAGLTN010000440.1 GCA_023135255.1 Planctomycetota bacterium | reverse complement strand
TCCGCGATGCGGCTCATCAACTGTACCATTACAATCAATAATACAATTCTCTGGGCCGTTAACGCTTCTTACCGTAATACCCTTGCCTAAAAAATCAATATCACGATTCCCATCGCCCGTATAGATGCCGTCTGCCACCCAGACAGTATCTCCATCTATAGTATCATCCATCGCTGACTGGATAGTAGGGTAGACATTCGGCACCAGAAATCCAAAAAACTCCGGTGTCGTGAACGAATAGCAAACCTCGTTATTATCTGCAATGGTTTCGTTACCTGCTGCATCGACGACATCCATCACGAAATAATAGTCTGTTTCAACTGTTAATGAAGGTAATTTCACAGTGTGACTTGTACTCATCACAGAGTCTTTTCCTATAATGTCAAGTGGTTCACCGCAGAGTAGACCGCAACGAACCTGGACTGTGGTCGGCTCATCTGTTTTAATTTTAATAATTGCTGTTGAACGTCCTTTGTTGAATGTTATGTTTACATCTAAAACCTCAGGGTATTCGCAATCCACAACAGCAATATCCACTATTGTTTCAGAATTGCCCGTACCATCATTCGGGTCATAGTATGCCGTCGAAATTATCTGACCATGGGACACCTGCAAAACTCCATCATGACTAACTACAGGTTCGGCAGATATATCAATATTTCCGATGAATATACCGGTATCTGTTCCATATTCTGTCAATGTCGTCGTTTCAAAATCACCCCCATCAGTAGTGACATTCACATCCTGTGTGCCCATACCCCTGAGATTTGAATCCATAACATCAATTCTTATAAGCCCGGAACAAGAATATGCCTCCTTGTCCATACGAATCAATCCTTTAGGCTTAACCATTCTCACTAAAGCCTCATATAAATTGAGACGTCCAGATTGACAAATTCCTGCTTCTATAGAGTCAGCAGATTGTTTAAGAGCAATTCTAACATCATCTACTGTGGTTTCGGGATAAACTGCCAACAATAACGCACAAGCACCCGAAACACACGGAGCTGCCATTGATGTGCCAGAGGCAATATATGACGTTGCGTCTGGATCGCCATATGGAACAAACTTATCTCCAGGAACATATCCAGAATTTGCTAGATACATATCTGTACCACTTGCTCTCAAAGATAGAATATCAACCCCCGGTGCTGCAATATCAACCCAATCACCGTAATTGGAAAAATACGCCCTCTCATCATTTGAATCTGTTGCAGCTACAGAAATCACATGATCATAATAGGCTGGATAAAAATAAGAAGTCGAGTTATCATTACCAGCTGCCGCTATCACAATTACACCCTGGCTGTAGGCATAGTCAATCACATCCTGCATCATTTTCATATAGCCTCCGCCGCCCCAGCTATTAGATATAATGTCAGCCCCATTATTTACTGCGTAATTAAAAGCTGTAATCGCGTTATATATATTTCCACTCCCATTTGCTCCAAGAAACTTCAATGCCATTATTTTTGAGTTCCAGGACACCCCAGCAACGTCCTGCCCATTATTTCCTTCTCCTGTAATTATGCCTGAACAGTGTGTCCCATGGCCATTATCATCTCTTGGGTCACCATGTCCTCCTATAAAATTATACCCATATATGTCATCTACATGGCCATTTTCATCATCATCAACGCGATAAATCCCATTCAATTCAGCTTCATTGACCCACATATTGTCATCCAGATCAAGATGTGTGTAATCAACACCAGTATCAACTACTGCAACGATAACATCAGAACTGCCTGTTTCAACTCCCCAAGCCTCCAAGGCACTAATATCTGCACCAGATTTGCCTGATTTGTATTGCCCTCCGCTGATAGGATAATCTTGGCCAATGTTATTCAGCGACCATTGTACCGGATAATAACTGTCATCTGGAACCCCACATACCGAAACAATATAATTCAGCTCAGCATATTCAACCCCAGGATCATTGTTATAATCAGCCACAACATCCTCAAGCGATTGACCATCCTCAAGCTCAAACTCGATCTTATATATCCTGTCAAGATCGGGAACCTTTGCTCCCTTAGGAGCTCGGCTTAACCTTTTAAGAATGCGTTTTTCAGGTTTTGTCAGAAGTGATTTTTTCTTTTTCTGCAAATTATTTACTCGCTGCCTGTTAAGCTGAAAGTTTTTAAAAAGTGGTTTAATTCTTTTTGCCTGATATCTTGTATTTAGTTCATCCAACTCTGTTGACAGCCTTAACCCGTGGGCCAGAGTATCGAACTCCAGGTGTTCTCTAACGGCGTCAGCGATTGTTGCATGGAATTTTACGATAATTTCATTTGGTTCATACCCTGACTCCACAGCCTGAACCAGCTGACCAGTCGCTTCTAATGCAAACCCTGTTATGATAAAAAAAAGAACAAAAGTCAGAAGGATATTCTTTTCCATTTTTTTACCTTTTCAAATGTATATAAATTACGGCTCCGTAAGCTCCCTGCTTATTATTTAAGATACCGAAAAACCAATTTCGTTACGAAAAATTTCAGCCTTCCTCATACAAAAACCCGCTAAATAGCTCAGATTCCCTTCCCAACGCTACTCCTTAAATAATACGAGAATAAAGTCATTATACACTTATAAACGCCAAAAGGCAAGACAATTTCTATCATTTTGACCTTAAATTAATTATTGGCCCCAAATATATACTTTAAGAAAAGTTTAGCAAAAATCTGATGATATTTATGGAATGCTTATGTTTTCTACACACCTTGATTAGTCCAGCTTTTACTTAGGATCCAGGCTTTTGCCGAGATACTCAGGTATCAGCTGTTTAACCTTTTCCACGACTTTTGCATGGTCTTGCATAGGAGCAACCTCTACTAATTCTTTTATGCCCTCAAGCAATTTCCGGCGGTCCATAGGAATGTTTTTCCAGACACCGATCTTAGAATGTTTAGTCGCCATCATACCCTCGCCTTCGATCGAAAGCTCTTCAAAGAGTTTTTCACCTGGACGAAGTCCTGTGAAAGTAATTTCTATCTCTTCGTCAGGCTTAAAACCGCTCAGGGTAATCAATTCCCTCGCGAGGTCGACGATTTTTACAGGCTCACCCATATCCAGCACAAATATCTCTCCACCCTCACCCATCGTAGCTGCCTGCAGTACAAGCTGACTTGCTTCGGGGATAGTCATAAAATAAC
>JAGLTN010000044.1 GCA_023135255.1 Planctomycetota bacterium | reverse complement strand
GAAGCAATCCCCATCTGCCTTGGTTTCATAGGCGATGACATCAATGGTAAAAAACTCAAAAAGCTTCTCAATGAAAATAACGCTGACACGACCTGCTTGATCACCATCAAAGACAGACCCACAACCAGCAAGCAAAGACTGATAGGCCTGGCTCAGCACAAACATCAACAGCAGCTTCTCAGGATGGACGAAGAATCTGACGAACCATTCACTTCCGCCCAGATCGAAAAGCTTCTAAAAACATACAAAGATCAACTCAAAGTCGCAGATATCGTTTGCCTCCAGGATTACAACAAGGGCATATTAACCGATTCTGTTTGTAAACAGATGATAACCCTTGCCAAACAGGCCGGCAAAAAAATCCTCGTCGACCCCGCACCAATTAAAGATTATTCAAAATACGCCGGTGCGACTTTGATAACACCAAACAGAAAAGAAACATCGCTGGCTTTGGGATTTAAGATCAATATTGCCGAAGACGCAAAAAAAGCCGCTGAAAAATTCATTAAAGACCTCAGCCTCGATGCAGCTGTAATAACACTCGACAAACAAGGTGCTTATCTGAAATCTGATAACTTCGACGAACTCATAGAAACGAGAATTCGCGACGTTTATGACGTTACCGGCGCCGGTGACATGGTACTGGCAACATTAGCCGTTGCCTTAGCGGCAAAGGTCGATTATAAAACCGCTGTAAATATTTCAAACATCACAGGCGGTATCGAAGTCGAAAAGTTTGGTTCGGCAACAGTCTCCGTCGAAGAAATAATAAAAGAGATCGCCGCCCAGTCCTATGACAACAGCAGTAAGATACTGTCTCTTGAAAAAATCCTCAAACAGCTTCAATGGCTCCGCAAGCAGGGCAAGAAAATCGTTTTCACTAACGGCTGCTTCGATGTCATCCACAGGGGGCACATCGAACTGATAAAGTTCTCAAAAGCACAAGGTGACATACTCATCCTTGGTCTAAACAGTGACAAATCCATAAAAGCTCTCAACAAAGGCCCGGAAAGACCAATAAACAACCAGCACGACCGCGCGACAATATTAGCTGCCCTTGAAGATATCGATTTCGTTTGCGTATTCGAGGACGAAACACCAATAAAACTAATCGAAGCAATCGTCCCCGATATTCTGCTTAAAGGTGCACACTGGTCTCACAACGTCGTAGGACAGGAATTTGTAGAAGCCAATGGCGGAAAAGTAGTACTTATGCCGATACTTGAAGGTAAGAGCTCAACTTCAATAATTGAAAAAATCAGAGCATTAGAAAAGAAAACATAGATGGAAGAAGTAATAAAAAATATAATCACAGAAACGATCGAGATGCATAAGCAGATGGTAAACGATCTGCAGGCAAACAATATTCAGACTATTGCCGACTGCGCTCAGTTGATAATTAAATCTCTGAGAAAAGGTGGTACAGTTTATCTTTGCGGCAACGGCGGCTCCGCTGCTGACGCCCAGCACATCGCCGGTGAATTCGTCGGAAGATTCAAAAGAGAAAGAAAAGCACTGCCGGCTGTTGCACTGTCAACCGATACTTCAATATTGACCTGCATCGCAAATGACTATGACTACGAAAGTGTTTTTTCCAGGCAAGTTGAAGCCCTTGTAAAAGAAAATGACATCCTCTGGGGCATTTCAACCAGCGGAAATTCTCCAAATGTTGTAAAAGCAGCAAAACTGGCAAAACAGCAAGGTGCATATATAATAGCTTTTACCGGAAAAGCTGATAGCAAACTTGAAAAAAATGCAGACGTTTGCTTCTGTGCTCAGAGCGAAACAACCGCATTGAGCCAGGAAATCCATCAGCTTGGTTACCATATAATATGTGATTTAGTGGAAAAGGATTTTGCTAACTCTTAATTTTAAGATCAAAGTATGCCCAGCAAAGCTATATTTTTAGACCGTGACGACACGTTGATCCACGACCACGGGTATATAAACCACCCAAGTCAGGTTGAGCTTCTTCCCTGTACTGCGCAAGCTCTGGTCGAATTTAAAAACCTCGGCTATAAACTTGTAGTTGTCTCAAACCAGTCCGCTGTCGCAAGAGGAATTGTCACCGAAGAAGTATTAGCTCAGATACATGAAAGACTAAAAACACTACTGGCAAAAGAAAATGCTTATCTCGACGCGATCTACTATTGTCCGTACCACACTGAAGGCGTAATAGAAAAATATCGCAGAGAAAGCGATTGCAGAAAACCAAACCCTGGAATGCTGTTAAAAGCAGCAAAGGATTTGGACATAGACCTGAATAACTCGTGGATGATAGGAGACAGACCGAGAGACATCGCAGCCGGTAAAAAAGCCGATTGCAAAACCATACTTTTAGAAAACATCTCCCACACTCATCTAAATAATCCAGAAACTCAAAAATCAGATTATAAGGCGGTGAACATGAAAGAAGCGGTTAACATAATAAAACAATATCAGCGTTCCAATCAAACCACACCCCTGCATCCAAAGGCACAACAAGAAGAAACTAAAAATCAGCCTCAACCAAAGCCCACTGTCGAAATAAAAACACCTCCAGCTGTCGATACTGACAACAACCAAACAAACCAGCTCTTACATAAAATACTCGAACAGCTCAAATTCAATCAGAGAGCTAACATGTTCGATGAATTCTCCGTAACGAGAATGTTTGCCGGAATTGCTCAGGTTGTTGCCTTTTTTGGTTTTGCTCTGGCTATATATCTTGTCACCAAACCAACACGAAATATCAATGACATTCTGTTGTCTCTAAGCTTTGCAATATTCCTGCAGGTAATGGCTTTGACTTTTTACATAATGAACGACCGAAAGTGATTTCGACACCTACATATCAAAAAAAATGCAAAAAGATAATATTCTAATCTGGCTTCCTTCACCAATGGGCGATGCTGTCCTTGCAACAGCCGCTTTGAGAGCGATTCGCAAACACTACCCCGACAGCAGCATATATTTTTACGCCAACAAAGTAGTCAAAGATATACTATCCCCCTGCCGATTCAACGATTATTGGCTCGACCAGGATTCCAATTGCCCTTTTAAAATCGCAAAAAAATTCAGAAAACACAAATTCACGCAGGCAATACTCCTGAAAAATTCTTTCAGCTGCGCTTTAGCTGTATTTTTAGCAGGCATAAAATCCCGCGTTGGTTACGCAAGGGATTGCCGAAGCTTTTTGCTAACAGAAAAACTCTATCCGCCAAAACTGCCAACAGGCAAATTCAAACCACAGTCAATGGTAAAATATTACCTTGCACCTGCTGCCTGGCTTGGTTGCGATATCCAGGACGATCAGCTCGAACTATCAACAGATACCCAATCCCAACAAAGCCTAAAAGAAAAGCTGCCACAAATTGACTCCCCGGACAAGCCTTTGTTCATCCTTGTCCCAGGCGGTGCTTTCGGCCCAAGTAAATGTTGGCCTGCAGAATACTTCGCAAAAACCGCTGACCTGCTTATAGAAAAATACAATGCCAACGTAATAATATCCGTTTCTCCCGCACCGCAGGAAAGAAAAATCGCCCATGACATCCGCTCATTAAGCAAAAACAACCTGATCGACCTCAGCCAAACTCAATTATCTCTCGACCAGCTGAAAGCTCTGTTCGCAAAAGCGTCCCTGGTAATAGCAAACGACACAGGTCCAAGACACATAGCTATCGCCCTGAAACGAAAAATAGTTACTCTCTTTGGCCCCAATGACCCCGTATGGACAGACACAGGCTACGAAAACGAAATTCAGATAGTCACCGACGTTCCATGCGCCCCATGTCAGAAACCAA
>JAGLTN010000439.1 GCA_023135255.1 Planctomycetota bacterium | reverse complement strand
GCAACAGGCATAAAGCGAACACGAAAAATCAAACTGCTCTATAGGTCCCCTATAGCTTTTCTGTATAGACGAGTTCCCAAGGACCCTTGCCATCCTGTCCAGTTAGAATCTCCCGGCTCATCATTGATCGCACTGGTAACCTGGCTCATCTTGGCATCCAGATCATCGATATAATTAACCATAAATGCCTCAGCCGTTGCGGGCAGTTTTGGTGACCCGAATTCATACTGTCCATGATGCGCCAAAATAATATGCCCCAGTACATCCAGCACATCCTCGTCGACAGTTTTTCCGCTGTCGGCCAGTTTGTCAGCTTTTTTCTGCAGCATCATTATCCCCTTGGAGATATGCCCAATAAGCTGGCCCGAATCCGTATAAGAAAACGCCATATCATAACTAAGCTCATCCGTCTTGCCCATGTCATGAATAAATATCGCCGCCAAAACAAGATCGCTGTTAATTTTAGGATACAAAGGCAATATCGCATTCGCAACTTTCATCATATTGTGCGTATGCTCCAAAAGTCCCCCGATATAATTATGATGCATCTTGACAGCCGCGGGAGCCTGGCAGAATTTCTTCATCAGTTCCTTATCTTCTATAAACGCCCCAACCAGTATGCCTATCTGAGGGTTCTTAATCTGCGCCAGCATTGCTATAATTTCCTCGAACATCTCCTTACGGTTCTTCTCGGTCCTGGCAAGAAAATCCGCTATCTGCACCTGTTCAGAATCGACAACCTGAAACTGATTCACGATTATCTGCAAATTATCCTTATAAAGCTCACTGCGTCCCTGCACCTTGATAAAGCCAGGCTTAGGCAGAGAGTTATAAGCGGATTCAGTTGCCTGCCACATTCGCCCGTTCAATTGCCCGGTCTTATCAGACAGATACATAGCTATATAAAGCCCGCCGTTGGTTGTGCTTCTCAGTATCGGGTCATGCACCATATAAACATCATCGATCTGCTTACCTGCCGTAATATCTTTTACAAAAATATGCGCCATCAATTTCTCCAGTTCTTTCTATTTAGTAAAAAAACAAACACTCCCTCGATAATATTGCCTGAAACCAATTTTAGCAAGCAAACTTTCCACCAAAACTAAAACAAATCAAAAAACCTTCTTCCACCTCCATTTTTTTAATTTTCCCCCTTGCAATAAACCCCAAAAAAAACTAAAATACCCTCTATATCAACTTTAGAGGAAATAATGCTTAGAGGATAAAACATCTTGCTTGGTTGGAAGAAAACATACTATTGATTTATGAAGAAGTAAGGTTATGGCTGATAAAATTGAAAACCAGGAAATCAAAATAAATTTCAAAGCCAAAGGAAGCAAAAGTACCCCTTATAATGTCTGTTTTGTAATTCAAAATAACCGATTATTTGCTAATTGCGACTGCAAAGCGGGTAGATTCAGACAGCTTTGCAAACACAAAATAGATATTATAGCTGGTGATGAATCTCGTTTATTTAATTGCGATGAAAAAGAAAAACTTAATCATCTTAAAAACGTCTTTTTGAAATACCCTGATTTGAAGAGACTAACAAGTAGAGCTATCAGGTTGAAAGGGGCTATTCAACAAGAGGAATACATAGTTGAAGTAGCTATTAGAAGAAAACTTACAAATCAATTAAAAGAAGGTGTTACTATTTATAGGAAAAATATATGATTAAAGAAACCTTAAATTTGTTAGACGATTTAGTTACACAAAATATTACAAAAAATAATCGCTCAACTAAATTACTTAAAAATCCAAATTCAAAAACCCAAAAAGGATGGTTTATATATGTTCCGCCTTGTTTTAACGATGCATTAGACATAAAAAAAACCGAACGTGTTGGTAGAGAAAATAAACTCGTTTGGACACAAGGCTCATCTTTCTTTTTTAAACGAGGAGATACATTGTACGATACTCCTGAAGCGTATAGAATCTGGTCTGAAGCCCTTAAAAGTATTAATTATTGTTTACATATAAAAAAATCTTCAAGTGCAGAGTGTGCTAATGCTAATAATGAAAGATTTTCAGGCTCAATAACCTTTTCGATAATGGTTCCAAATGATTCTCGTAGTAAAATAGCAGAACATAGTAGCCATACTATATCACAAGATTTATTTGTCAGATTTTTAATTGCTGGCCCCGATATCTTAACAACCGTTTAACTCTTTAAGAAAAGTTAGATGTGAATGCAGAAAATATTTTTATTTATTTTCCAGCAGTTTTTTATTAAAAAAATTACATCCCCAAACACAACAAACACAATATAAAAACCAAGTAGTAATTCCGACGAGACACGGCTCCTTCGGTGTCTACTCTCTACTGTTCTGTTGTAAAATCAAAAAAATCCCCGTTTAAACCCCAAAAAC
>JAGLTN010000438.1 GCA_023135255.1 Planctomycetota bacterium | reverse complement strand
GCCGGCTGTCTGAAAACTATTGCCGATAAGGATGAAGAAGTAGCAGCTTAGTAGAGTTGCTGTTTTAATAGATTTGAAAATAAACAGAGCTTTTGTGGTTGCCCCGGTAAAGGGTTAAACGAGACGGCGTAGTCTCGGCTACCACAGGGCCATAGTAAAAATAGGAGTAAATGTTATGTCAGAAGAAACAACAGCCAAAGAGTGGGCAGCTGAAATTAAAGAACTCGGCGACAAGATCGTTGCGTTAACACTGATGCAGGCTAAAGAGCTTGGTGATTACCTTAAAGAAGAGCATGGCATTGAGCCGGCAGCTGGTGGTGCTGTAATGGTTGCAGGTCCTGCAGCTGGTGGTGCAGAAGAAGTTGAAGAAAAAACCACTTTCGACGTAATACTTAAAGTCTTCGGAGATAAGAAGATACAGGTTATTAAGGAAGTAAGAGCTTTGACAGGTCTTGGTCTCAAGGAAGCTAAGGACCTCGTAGACAACGCACCTAAGCCAGTGAAAGAAGGTCTGACTAAAGAAGAAGCAGAGGCTGCAAAACTGCAGCTTGAGGCAGTCGGAGCTACAGTAGAATTAGCTTAATAAGAATTTTGAACAATATAGCGGGTCAGAAGCTGTAGAAAATATGATAGCTTAAACCTGGGAGTATTAGATGGCTTTACAAACTGTTCGTAATTTTGGAAAAGTTCAGGATGTGGTTGAGATTCCGGACCTGGTGGCGGTACAGAGGAATAGTTATGCAAAATTCCTGCAAAAAGACGTACCTGTCAAGAAGAGGAAAAATGTTGGGCTTGAAAAACTGTTCAGGGAGATTTTTCCTATTGAAAGTTATGACAAGGGCATGACTTTGGAATATGTTTTTTATGAGCTTGAAGAGCCTCGCCATGAGACTAAGAAATGCCGACAATTGCGATTAACTTATGGTTATCCGTTGAAGGTTACTTGCAGATTACGCAGAAAAGACAGTGAAGATGTCGCTGAGCAGGCAATATATCTGGGTGAAATCCCAGTTATGATCGGTGGTGGTGAATTTATCATCAACGGTGCTGAGCGTG
>JAGLTN010000437.1 GCA_023135255.1 Planctomycetota bacterium | reverse complement strand
AAGATTTCCACACCATCGGGTGCATCAGGATAGAACAATCGAGGCCCACAACATTGTCATTCATCTGAACGGTTGACTTCCACCATGCCTTTTTAACGTTATTTTTCAGCTCTACGCCTAAAGGGCCATAGTCATAACAGCTCGCCAGTCCGCCGTAAATCTCACTGGACTGGAAGATAAAGCCTCTTCGTTTACAAAGCGATACGATATCATCGAGTTTGGTAATCTTTGCCATAATAAAAATCCTTAGAAATCATTTTATACTCTGCCAAAAGCAGCTGTTGCCGTTAAATTATACCCTTCAGGGTAAGAAATTTCCGCGAATAAATCCGTAACTTGTTATTTTTAAGTTATTTACCCGCGGATAAACGGTAAAATTCAATTGGGATCAGCATATAACCAGTAATTATATACAAAACCGCTTTGATTACAAGTACTTAGCAACAAAAATACTAACTAAAGCGAATATCACTATTTGTCTTCTATTTCGTTTTTGATCTGCTCAAGAAGATTGATCGCTTCTATTGGCGTGAGGTTATTAACATCAATCGAGCTTAGCCTGTCGAGAACAGATTTATTTTTCTGAACAAACAAAGTATCGTTGTCAGGCTCTTTAGTTTTGTTTTTAGCTAAATGTTCGCCGGCAGCTTCTTTTGTAAAAGTGCTTTCAAGTTCTTTGAGGATTTCTTTGCTTCGCTGCAGGATGGATTTTGGAAGACCTGCCAGTTTTGCAACATGTATGCCGTAGCTTTTGTCCGTACCGCCCGGGATTATTTTGTGCATAAAGACGACTTCGCCTGCCCATTCACTTACCGCTACATTACAATTTTTGATATTCGTGAAAAGCTCCGAAAGTTCCGTTAGTTCATGATAATGCGTAGCAAAAAGAGTGCGACATTTTAATTGTGTAGCGATATGTTCGGTGATTGCCCACGCTAACGAAAGCCCGTCGTAAGTGCTTGTGCCTCTGCCCACTTCGTCAAGTATTACCAGCGATTTTTCTGTTGCGTTATTAATAATATTGGCAGTCTCTGTCATTTCAACCATGAACGTAGATTGGCCTCTGATTAGTTCATCTGAAGCTCCGACACGGGTAAATATCCTGTCGACCAATGCGATCGTCGCGCTTTCAGCTGGTATAAAACTGCCCGTCTGTGCCATCAAAACCAGAAGTGCAACCTGCCTTATATATGTACTTTTGCCGCTCATGTTAGGCCCGGTGATAATAACGCAGTCGGCGGAGTTATCTCCAATTGCGACATCATTAGAAACAAATTCACTGCCCAGGGTTTCCGCCAGTACGGGGTGCTTGCTTTCTTTTATATTCAGCACCTTATCCGTTGTTATTTCCGGGCGGATGTAGTTTCTTCTGTGGGCTAAATATGCAAGAGCGGTAAGACAATCGCACCTGGCGATTACACCAGCGAGCAATTGCAGTCGTGACACATACCTGGCAGTAAACTGACGTATCTCCTCGAAGAGCTTATACTCAAGCTCTATTGATTTTTCTTCTGCCCCCAGAGCCTTAGTCTCAAACTTTTTCAGTTCATCGGTAATATAACGTTCGGCATTTTTAAGGGTTTGTTTCCGCACATAATCTGCCGGCACCTTAGAAGTACCAGAATGATTAACCTCGATGTAATAGCCAAAAACTTTATTAAAGCCGAGCTTGAGATTAACTATCCCGGTAGCTTCACTCTGTTGCTGCTGATATTTTTTCAACCAGCTTTGACCATCAGTATTTATTGATCTGAACGAATCAAGCTCTTCGTTAAAGCCAGCTCTTATCACACCGCCATTTCTTAAATGAGTCGGACATTCAGGCTCAATAGCAGATTCCAGCAACTCTGCTAACTCATCCATGCTGTCACATTTAGTTGCAAGTTTAACAAAGAGATCAGACTTGCAAGTTTGCAGAATTGACCTGATATCCGGTATTTTTCGCAGCGTTGCCGCCAAAGCGATAAGGTCCCTCGCATTCGAGCGAAATGTACTTACCCTGGCAGCGATTCTTTCAAGGTCGGAAATATTTGCGAGGAATTTGCGAATCTCTGTCAGCATCGCATCGTCATTGACAGCCTCTTCAATAGCATCCTGTCTTAATTCGATTGCGCCTTTATCGCAAAGCGGCATACAAAGCCAATTACGAAACATCCTGCCGCCCATAGCGGTTAAAGTTTCGTCCAAACAGCTTATCAGCGTTCCTTTGGGGTTTTCGCTTCGGATTGTCCTGAGGACTTCCAGACTTCTCAAAGTTGTCGTATCAATTTCAAGAAAGTTCGTTCTTGTGATTTTTTTCAGACTTTGAATATGACCCAGCGCTGTTTTTTGTGTCTCGTTAAGATATTCAATAATAGCGCCCGCAGGGACGATCACATTATCATTATCATCAATTCCAAAACCTTCCAAAGTCTTAGTGCCGAAATGCTTCAACAATCTCTGATGTCCCTGGTAAGGATCAAAATACCACGCTGGTCTTTCAGTTATAATTGCGTTTGTAAGCTGAGCGATATTTTTTGAAAGTTCTTTGGCTTCAGCCTCGAAAAGTTCACCTCTCCTGTCAGCCAAGAGACACTCTGCCGGTGAGAGTCTGAGCAGCTCATCCAAAAGCCGATTTTCGTCTATTTCCATACAAAAAAAATGTCCGGTGGATATGTCTATCCAACTAAGCGATGCTGTCGAATTTTTGCCCAGATTTATCGCGCAAAGATAATTGTCCTCTTTGGCATTCAGCAGCATATCGTCGGTTAGCGTGCCAGGCGTTATAACCCTGACGACATCTCTTTTTACAACACCAACTGCATCTTTTGGTTTTTCGACTTGTTCACAGACTGCTACCTTATAGCCTGCCTGGAGCATTTTTTTCAGATACCCGTCAACTGCATGAAAGGGCACTCCCGCCAGCGGAATAGGATTTGCCCCTTTGCTTCTGCTGGTAAGTGTCAGCCCAAGAACTTTTGAGCATATCTCAGCGTCTTTATAAAATGTTTCGTAGAAATCACCCATACGGAAAAACAATATCGCATCGGGATATTTATCCTTGAAGTGATGAAACTGCTTCATCGCTGGTGTCAATTTTTCGTTATTTCCTGCCATAGCAAAGATTATACATTTAATTGGCCTTTTAACAACTCTGTAATCAGCAAATTAGCTTTGTCAGCGGAATTAATTTTGCTAAGTTGTTTAAGCAGCCCTCTTTGGCGCGGTGTAAAGGCTATAGGTTCGTAAATATCTAACTCATCTACGCAGCATATTCGCAGTATCTGTTCTTTCAGGGCGTCTATTCCTTCGCCGGTTTTGATGCTTATCGAGACAACTTTATCCAATCTTATCGGCAGAGAGGTTTTTGTCAGTTTGCTCGGCAGGTCAGATTTGTTTAAAACCGCAATTATTTTTTTATCAGCAATCGCTTCAATAAGGCGGTCTTGAAGCTGGGGATCACCTTTAGACGAATCCAGAACGAACAGTACAAGGTCGGCATTTTCCAATGTGCCAAGGCTTTTCTTCTGAGATGTTTTTTCTATTGCATCAGACTTCAAAGCCGGAATTTCATCAATGCCCGCGGTATCTGTCAGCTCTAAAAAAAGATTTTCCAGCACAATTTCCACAGCCACATAATCCCTTGTCGTCCCTTCGATATCGGTAACAATAGCTTTATCTTTTCCGCATAAAAGATTAAGCAGAGAGCTTTTGCCGCTATTGGCAGGCCCTGCGATAACTGCTTTACAACCGGCTATCATAATCCGGGCGTTTTCACTTTTTTTCAGAATTGCTGCAGCTTTAGCTTTTATTTTCTCAATATTTTTAGCTTCTTTGAGCCAACCTTTTGCTGATTTCACCAAGCCTGTATTTGCCTGATTTAGAATTAGTTTAGTAGCAAATAACGTTTTGATATTTGCAAGTTCGATTTTCGCTTCGATAGCTATTGTGTTGTTTTCTGTGTTGGAGATATCTGAGAAAAACTGTTCATTCGTCAGCAAAGTTGCATTATGTTTTTTCAGCAGCTTCATTATCGCTTCAGCTATCAATGGGTTGCCGTGACAATGAATTGCAAAATGCCTGTCCGCTTCACAACCGATAGCGACCTGGTCAATATCATGGCCAGCCTCTGCGATCGTTCCGACAAGGATACTGCCGATTGTAAAGTCAGCTTTCTCTTTGCGCGCAGGTTTAAATATCTTTTCAAGTATAGCCAGTGCTTCATCGCCAGCAAGTTCTATAGTAGAAATTGCCCCAGCCCCTTTAGCAGTTGTAACAGCAGCTGAAACCGACATGACGAAAATTACTCCATTATATTATCCATGAATTTTTGATATGCCAGAGCTATTCCTCTGACAACCAGATCAGGCACATAAGAATCAACAAACTTGCAATCGTCTTTAATTATTTTTGCTCCTGAGCCGGTAATAACAGTTTGAGGCCAGGTGCCGATCTTCTCAGCATACCTGCGAACTACTTCCTCAAGAGCTCCAATTGCAGAATAGTACAACCCGCAATTAATTGCTTCTTCTGTGCTTTGACCAAAGGGTAGTTCAGGACGCGATACTTTTATCTCCGGCAAAAGGGCGGTGTTGTCTTTTAACGCTTTTGCACTTATCGCAAAACCCGGAAAGATCACACCTCCGACAAATACACCTCTGTCATCAACCATATCGATAGTGACAGCAGTTCCGAAATCAGCAACCACTACTGCCTGCTCCGTTACCGCATAAGCTGCTGCCGCTGAGAGGACCCTGTCAATTCCTATCTTGTCCGATTCTTTCACTCCTAACTTTATAGGAAGTTCAATATCTTCTCCGATGACAAAAGCTTTCTCATCGAGCTTATCTTTTACGATCTGCTTAATAAGTTTTGTCCATTCGGGGTTAACGCTGCAAGCAACGACAACGCCGTCATGTTTTTTCTCTTTTGAGCTTTTCAGCACAGGAATCTTATCCCACGTTGTTTTAATGCACTTGGCCAGTTTTTTTGTATCATTGCCGTCAACAGATTCGATTGAATCCACCTGCCCTTTAAGAAACAGACCGATAGCAATACTTGTGTTACCAATATCGATAGCTATTAAGTTTGTCATTTTCTTACTCTTATTATAGTAATCCCAATTGAATTTTCGCTTACGCGGCTCTCCATGTTTCGTTTATCCGCGGGTATCCCGATATACATCGGGATACTACCCTTAAGGATATTCTTTTTTTACTTTTTGTATTTCTTCCCATAGCAGTTCAGACAGTTGCCTGACACCTTCGCCAGTAACAGCTGAGATAGGTATAAGTTTTTGCCCCAGTTTATCTGCAAGCTCTTTTACAATTGTTCCGTCATCGAGGTCTATCTTATTAGCTACAATTATTTCCGGTTTTTTTGCCAGCTCTTTGCTGTATTTTACCAGCTCATTTCGAATCGAATGGTAACTTTCTACCGGATCGGAACCATCAGACGGGTAAATATCAAGTATGTGCACGAGAACTCTCGTTCTCTCGATGTGTTTAAGAAATTCAAACCCCAAGCCGGTTCCTTCGTGTGCCCCTTCGATCAGCCCGGGAATGTCGGCGATTACAAATCTTCTATAGCCCGGCAAATCGACAATTCCGAGTACAGGTTCTATCGTTGTGAAAGGATAATCCGCGATTTTCGGCTTAGCTGCGGAGCATCTGGAAACCAGTGTACTTTTGCCTGCGTTAGGTTTGCCCACCAGCCCGACATCTGCGATTAATTTAAGTTCGAGCCTGAGGTTCCTTTCCTGACCTACCGCACCAAAAGTCGTCTTCCTTGGTGTCTGGTTTGTTGCATGGGCGAAGACTTTATTTCCTTTACCACCTCGTCCGCCTTTGCAGACGCATATATTTTTTCCTTCTTCGTTGAGGTCTTTTATCAATAGATCGAGGTCCGTATCATATACTAATGTGCCGAGAGGCACTTTGATTATAAGGTCATCGCCGGAGGCACCGATCCTGTTATTCCCTTCGCCGTCGTTTCCGTTTTTTGCCTGCCAGTGATACTTGCCTGAAAAGTCTATCAAAGTATCGATATCGCTGCTTGCCACGAAGTAAGCATTTCCTCCTTTGCCGCCATTTCCGCCGTCAGGGCCGCCTTTAGCAATAAACTTTTCACGTCGGAAACTAAGACAACCGTTGCCGCCGTTACCAGCCTTTACCCAGATTTTTGCTTGATCTATAAACATATTTTTTTCAGCTTTTATACTACTCACACTTGAGTTTTACCGTTTATCCGCGGGTAAATAACTTTTAAACAACATGTTATAACTTTCCTCTCGGAAATTTCTTAGCCTTCAAGGGTATAAAAATAAAACACCAATATTATAGAATGGCTATGCTTAGTCAAGCTTAAAACAACAATA
>JAGLTN010000436.1 GCA_023135255.1 Planctomycetota bacterium | reverse complement strand
ATTTCATGAATGCGCAATCAATAAAGATGACTTTTGGCCAACCTGCTATTATGTGCAGCAGCGACATTCCTCCTGTGCCGACGTCCAGAATTTCGACAAGGGGCCATCGTTGCGACATGGCCTCGAATTTTGTTATTAAATAATTTCCTATTCCTTCATCGCCCATTAGCGGGTTGCCAAGACCGGCGACGAGAACTTTTTTATTCTCTGGGTTGCCAATCATCTTACAAACTTAACATTGAGCATGTGAGTTGAACAAGAAATACAAGGGTCATAGGAACGGACAAGCATTTCCATTTTCAGTTTGACAGCATCTTCGCCTTCGTCTATGAATTCGGGGACGAGTTTTTCGAAGTCTTTCTGGATATTTGCGTGGTTCTGATTTGTTGGGATACAAATGTCAGCAGCTACGCAGTTTCCATTGTCGTCAAATTCGTACTGATGGAAGAGTATTCCACGTGGCGCCTCGACGCAACCATTTCCTTTGCCGGCTTTTGGTTTTACGCTGATTTTCTCTGCTTTTAGGCCTGTGGTTAGCAGCTTATCTATTATTTGGATTCCGGATTCGACAACCTGAACACACTCTACAAGCTGGGCAATTGTGTTTAAATAAGGATTGCAACAGCCTTTTTTGAGGCCGAACATTCCAGCGACACTTTTTGAGGTGTCGGTAAGTTGTTCGAAATTATTGTTTAATCTTGCCAGTGCGCCACATGCGTAAGAATCACGATGCCATTTTGTCCACTTGGCAGTTGATTGCGGATTCATGTATTCATTTGCAACAGATTGCCATTTGTCAATGCTGACAGCTTTTCCGTTGCAGTCGTTTGATGTTATGTCGCCATGGTAGAATGTATATCCATCGGGATGAGTTAGTGAGACATACTCCGTGTCTCTTTCAAAAGCTGGTACATTTTCAGCTACGCTTAGAACAACATTAGCGATAGTAGTGAGGTCGCCTATAGTTTCTTTCAAGGTTGCCTGAAGGTCTTTGAGTTCTTTTTCTGTTGGTATTTTTGTAAAGCCGCCGGGGGTGATAGTATTGGGATGCGTTGTTCTTCCGGCGAGCAGGTCTGACCATTGGTTAGCCACTCTGTGGGCTTTTACGATTGTCAGTACCGCATCTTTTGCGATACCTACCAGCTGGACAACAGATTTCACGCCGAAGAAGTCCGGTGCTGCGAGGTAACCTATATGCAGGACGTGACTTTGGAGCTGCTCAGAGTAGTGCATCAAAATTCTAAGCAGATCTGTCTGCTCTGAAACTTCGATATCAAGAGCATCCTCTACGGCTTTCGTTGCAGCGAGCGAGTGAGTGATCGAGCATATGCCGCATATTCTGCTGACAATAGTCTGGATATCGTCGTAGCTTCTGCCTCGTACCATAGCTTCAAAGAAACGTGGCGCCTCAGGCACCTGCCATTGGATTTTTTCAATTTTACCATCGGTAGCGTTTACAACGATATTTCCGTGACCTTCAACCCTGGTAATATGTTTTACATTTATATTTAGATTTTTACTCATTTGTAGGACCCTGTGCACTTCCAAAAAGAACCATTTTGCTTTTTAAATCTTCAACAGTAAGACCATATTTTTCGATAACATCTTTTGCTGCAGTAACATTTGGTTTATCAATATAGCCCCTGCAACCAAAACATCTAAAACCAACCGATGGACATCTTGATCCACAGCCGGCTCTTGTTATAGGTCCGAGGCATATCTGACCTCTTTCCCATACGCAGATGTTTCCCTGGGCTTTACATTCTACGCATACCGGGTATTCAGGTATTTCAGGTTTTTTGCCCAGCAGCAGACACTTAACTACATATGCGAATTCTTTTTTGTCTATTGGACAGCCGTGAATTTTGTAATCTACTTTTACAACTTCATCGACAGCCTTTGTCATTGCTGTTTCAAGGTGCGGCATATCAGCGTCTTCTTTATAGACACATTTTTTAACATCATCGAGATCGAAATTGTTTTTAAGTTTGTTTATACCGCCTATGGTTGCACAAGCTCCGAGAGCTACAAGTATCTTAGCTCTGCTTCTGATGATCTGGATTTTTTCTTCGTCTTCAGGTCTTGTGATAGAACCTTCAATAATTGCAATATCATAGTCATGGCTTTGTTCGCTCATGGCTTCTCGCCATTCGACGACATCAGCAACACCGAGCAGATCCAGTATCTCTTCTTCGAGGTTTACGATCTGCAGCTGACATCCTTCACAGCAGGCGAAATCAAAAATAGCTACTCTTGGTTTACTCATTTATATTGCCTCCGGCACA
>JAGLTN010000435.1 GCA_023135255.1 Planctomycetota bacterium | reverse complement strand
ATAAGGATTGACGAGGGTGTCATCGGTATGAAAGATTTCGTGCCTTTAGACAAGACTTTGTTCTTCTGCCGCGAAGACTGCATTAGCAGCTACTTCGACCTCGGCAGTTTACCAAGCGTTCCTAAAAGAATACCGTAAGATAATATTGACATAAAACTCTTTCTTTTGTAATAAGTAAAGAATTAGCAATTCGGCTTAGCAGGTATACCTGCCTGCAAGCCGGATTGTAAATCTTCGAGTTGCTTCAGTTTGACTATATAGATTTGCATCAAAGACTTCAACTGAATTACATCGTTGCTATAAGCATTGAGTTTATCTTTGAGTATTTCATTTTCTTGCTCAGTTTTCAAAAGCCTTTTCTCAATTTCAGTTTTGGTAAGATCGATTAACATATCCTCTTCACTGATTGTATCCTTCATTCCAAGTAGTTCTGAATAATAGTGAATCTTGTCAGACTTCTTCCAGCCAAAGCGGTATTTTAGGGCGGATTCAGATTTGTAACGTGGCAACCAATAACAGCAAGAACAATGACGAAAGTCATACATTGTTAGATTTGAGTATTTTTCACCAGCCTGACTGACATCCTCACCAAGCACCCGCTTGGCTAGCCTTTTAAGGTATTGATTGACACTACGGTGGCAAATATCAAATAATTGATCATCGCCTGTAAGCCCGTTTATGGAGATATGGCTCTTGATTAAATCGGAGGAAATCATAAGTTTGATTCTTCTTCCGAAACTTCCTTTTTTGACTATTTCATCTCTGATATTCAGTTCCTTAAAGTCATTGTATAAATCTGACACTTTAATATTAATCAATTCACCAGGGCTTCGAATGCCAGTGTCATAAATAAACATTATCAGCACTTTGTACTCAAGCTTTGCATTGTCACAGAGTTTTTTTATTTGATCTTCTGAAAGATAGACCCATCTCGGCTTTACCCTCGTAGTATCGAGATCTTCTGTTATATCGGAAATGTGAACACCATTTTTTCTTTTAACTTTCATGTACCAATGCCAAAAAGCTTTGAAGGCTTTCACAAAATCAACGGTAGCCTGGTAAGACTTGCCATCCCTCCTTCTAATTGTTCCGTTTCGCATGGCGTTAAAGAATTTAATGATATGCTCTTCGGTTACGTCAGTTAGGTCAAAATTGCAGTGTTGTTTTATGTACTTTGCAAGAAAGATCATCCTCTGCTTTAGATTGTTTAAACGAACATAACTCCTTGGCCCCTTTATGCTTTTAGCGGAAACATTCAGGCCATTCTCCATGTCTGAGATATATTCGAGGATTATATCGGAGTTGGCCGTGCTAACCTCGTCGATGCCGTGTTTAACCTTTTCTTTCCAGTTAAGATATTTCTCTTTGTTTTTGTATGGGTCTACTTTCATGGATGCTATATTCAGCTTCAAATGCTTTATAACAATTGAACTGTTTCAAAAAAAGAATCCCCGTGAAATCACAAGATACTGTCACGCTCCCACCGGGAAGAATAGTGTTGTGTGATTTGCTGGGGATTCTTTCTTCTGTTAATTTATGATGATACCTGAGAAAAGAATTAATAGTATTTATATGTTGCGCTGTTTTGTGAAAATAATCAATGGGTCAGTTCAAGGTTTTTAAAGAAATCTGGCAAATAAAAAACTTAGCGACAATCCGTTGAGGACTATCGCTAAGCTTTATTCTGCTAGTTTACATCACCCACATTGATCTCCGAAGCCAGTAGGTTGATCTGTATATCTGGTTCTACTGGCATTAAACGTAGATACTTTGTGAACTGAGCTAACATGAAGCCTGCTGCTATGTTTGCGCAGTAGATAGTGCTCTTGGCTGTACAGGGACCAGCGTGAGCCTGTTCTGCGGCGAATAGGGTCGTTGGGTAGTAAGTTCTGCTTTTGTCGTCACAGGCGGTTACAATGCGTAATACCTCCGCAGACATTCTGCCGTCTACGAAGAAGTTAACCTTGTCTTTGATTGCATCCCAGATGTGCCTGCGGGTGACAATCGAATCTACGCAGCAAAAAATACAATTACCAACTGGTGTTGATCGTTTGAATTTATCCAGTACGACCTCAATTTGCAGATCGTAATTGATCTCTCGGCAAAACTCGGCTGTTACATCAACCTTTGGGCGGTTGAGGTCTTTTTGCATGTAGCCTTGCGTTGTCAGGTTGCTGATGTCAACTGTATCGAAATCTATCAACTGCAGATGTGGTACGCCGATTGCGGTTAGTTGGATTGCGACCTGTCTACCGATGGCACCGACGCCGATCACTGTTGCCTTGCAGTCTAATATTCGCTGTCTTGGTACGATGTCGGCTTGCCTTGAATATCTTTCGCTACTCATAGATCACCTCGCTTTCATCCCAGAAATCACTT
>JAGLTN010000434.1 GCA_023135255.1 Planctomycetota bacterium | reverse complement strand
ATTTCTAATGGATCGGTTTTACCAGTCGTTCAAGTGGGGGTGCGTGCCAAAGTGCGTGCCAAGCTCGCTCCCATGGCGTTCATCCGGTGTTCACTTGTGTTTCGCTCGTCGTCATAAGTTCTTTTTTAACAATCATTAACCCTTTATTGACAAGTACTTACAAAAGCCGAGTTCGGACTGAAAATCCGTTGCTCCTTGCAATGTAACATTTTGTCAAACAAGCACTTATGTCACCTATGCTTGTGTGCCTTAAATGCTTTAACGAATAAATGGTTTTTCGAGGCGTTTTGCATCTCGAAAACTTTGATCTGAGGGACTAACTTATCATAATTCCGCATATAGCAATCACCGAGTTGACCTCAACACACATCACGAGATATTCAAAAACACCTCTCCCAAAAGGCTGAACTCTTACCGCTTTTCCATTACTGTGACATTAGGAATCCTTTATAAAAATAATAGTAATTTTGAGGACTCATGGAACAGTATTTCCACCGATTGTCAAAATCCGTTTTTATTGTACCGTGTGTTCTATTGAGATTACCGGTGTTGTACCTGTTATCTATGGCATTTTTAACCATTTTTAAGGGGAGAAGTAACATGAAAGCTTTAAAACAAAAATCAATTTTGGTATCACTCGTAACAATTTTCCTTTTGTGTTCGGCTTCAGTGCCAGCGGTAGCTGCTGTATATGAGGATTTTGAGTCTGGTTATAGCGATGGCGCAGCTATTAGATTGCATTCTGACTGGTTCACCGAAGCGAGTCGCACCAACCCAACGACAGAAGATAATGTTGGGTTGAATGGAACCTGGGGCTTATCGGCGGGCAGCCCAATTTTTACATGGGTGGCGCATCCATTCGACTGGAACACAGACCTTGCTATTTTAGACAAAGTTATCGTCCAGATGGATTTTCAAACCGATGGCAGCGGCCATTTTGATGATGATAGGATTGGATGGATGATTTCCGATACAGATGATTCTTCCAGCCACATTTTTGGAATTCAACTCGATCCTGGCGGCAGCGGGTATTGTATCGAGGGATACTGGGATGGTGTCAGCATTGCAGATAAAAGACCACATATTGTAGATATTCCGAGCCTTTCCGCAAATACATGGTACCGTTTTAGGGCTGAGATTACGAAATTAACAGCAACTTCTGCAAAAGTCGATGTTTCTTTAAGGGAACTGGACGGCTCGGGTAACCCTGTTTCGGTCGTTGCAAGCGGGAGCATTGCTGACACCGCTGCCCTTGGCTCGGACGCTCCAAACTCCAAGTATTTTTCAGGGCCGATCTGGCCAGGTTATAAAAACTATTCTGCCATTGGCGGCGCTGCCGACAACGCATATTTTGAGATAGTAACAGGTCCGCCGCCAGCTCAATATACGCTGGACTGTAATATAGTTGGCAATGGTAGTGTGGTTAAGGATCCCGATCAGCCGACATATAGCATGAATGATATTGTCGAGGTAACGGCGTACCCGGATAGTGGCTGGGAGTTTGAGGGGTGGTCAGGCGATTTTGTAAGCACCGACAACCCGGCATATATCACCGTTGTCAGCGATATGAATATAACCGCGACGTTTATCGAAGGTGCGCCATATACTGGTGTTTGCGAGGATTTTGATGCATATTCGACGGGTTCCAATATTGGTGCTCACGCTGACTGGTTCGATGGCGGCAGTGGTCCTGTTGTGACCAGTGGTATTGGGGTTGGAGGTTCTGTTGGTTTGGCACCGGCGAGTGCAATATTTACATGGACTGCGTATCCATTCCAGTGGAGCGCTGTTACGCTGACCGCTTTCAATGTCAAGGCGGACTTCCAGACCGATGGCAGCGGTGCATTCGACGACGACAGGGTCGGATGGATGGTAAGTGATACGAGTAATGATTCTGACTTTATATTCGGTGTGCAGCTTGATAATGCGAACGGCCATTTGAGAATGGAAAGTTACTGGGACCATGAGATCAATGTTGATGAGAACAAGAGAGTGGAGCTTGCGGATCTCGATGGTGCGGGGCTTTCGGCTAACACATGGTATCAACTCTATGCAGAGATCACGAAAGTGACCGGTACTTCGGCGGAAGTCTATGCAGAACTGCGGTTACTAAGTACTGGTGCCGTTGTGGCAAGTGGTGTTATCGACGATACGAGTACTCTTGGGCCCGACTCTCCTGACCCTGCGTATTTTGCCGGCACTATGTGGCCTGCGTATAAGAACTACCAGAATCTTGCCGGTGCTGCCGATAACGCATGCTTTGAGATAGTAACAGGTCCACCACCGGTTCAATATACGATTTCGGGTAATATTGTGGATTCAGGCGGTTTAGCTGTTGAGGGTGTTTTGGTTTCAGCTGATAATTCCGGCGGCTCCGATACAACCAGCGCAACTGGTTATTATGAACTTATTGTGAACGAAAACTGGTCGGGAACTGTTACGCCGACAATGGGAGGGTACACATTTGCTCCAACTAACATGGGCTATACTACTGTTGACAGCAACCAGATCGATCAGAATTATGTCGCTACTATGCAGGTCACCCCAGTTGAATGGACGGCGTACAACGACTGTGTATATGACCCGCTGCAGGATGGAGATGCTACTGATCCGCAGGGGCAGTCGGTGCATTACATAGGGTCTAATGTCACGACGTATGGAATCGGTAGGGACTTTAGTGGTTTGAGTTCAGGAGAACTTATAGACCAGGCTACCGGTGCAGGTACAGGGGTAACAGCGACACTTACCGAAAGCGGTGTGGTAGTATGGCAGCCTGATATAAGTACCAATTGGTATGGCGGATACGATCCGAATGTCGGCACCGACGCTTACAAAACGTTTAACAACATTGCGGACATGACAGGGGTGATTTATTATGGCAGTTCCGGATGGTATGTTGACCTGACCTTTACAGGGCTGGACGCAAATAAGGAATACACCTTTGCTACCAGTGCTGCGCGATGCAACCCGCTTTACGCTGATCGCAATACCATCTACTCTATCATCGGCGCCGATACCTATACCAATGCGAGCACGGTTGGCGTAAACGTCACGTCAGAAGATGAAGTGTGGTTCAATACCGGTGACAATTTCAACGAAGGTTATGTCGCCAGGTGGACAGGCATTACCGCATCCGATGGTACGTTTACTGTCCGAGCTACTCATCATCCTAATACAATGATTGAAGACAAGGCTTACGCGTTCGATGTCTTCATGCTCGAAACGCTCGAGGAGCAGAGCTTCCACTTCACCGTGACCGCTGACATGAGGAGTTCTCACACTGCTTTTTCAAATCTTTGTCAAGCGATTAACGATCTGGTTAGCGGACCAGGAATGTTTCACATTTCAATCGGTGATATTGACGAAACCGTTCAGCAAAACCGTGATGTGATAGACAGCAGGTTTGGCCCATAGACACTTTGGTATCCAATTATCGGGAACCATGAGATGGATAGCGGCAGCGAAACAGATATAGAGTGGCTGCGAAACGAATATGACAATGGCAATGGTGTAAGAACCGCTCTGAAGAACTACACAAATCAGGATGGCCCCACAGGTACGGTCAGGCTTAACTATTCCTGGGACTATGGCAATGTTCATTTCATCGCGATAAACGAATACTGGAACGGCGGCACCAACGAAGGCGCAGGCCAAAGCCTCAGCGGCGATGATACCGGAACTGACGGGGACATCGTTCCGCAATTATACGATTGGCTGGAGGCTGACCTGGCAGCCAGCGAAAAACCATTCGTTTTTGTCTTTGGTCATGAGCCGGCCTTCCCTTATAACCGTCATGTTGGTGACAGCCTTGACAAATACCCGGACAACCGTAACGCATTCTGGGATCTGCTCGAGGACGAAGGTGTTGCTGCGTATATGTGCGGACACACACATTATT
>JAGLTN010000433.1 GCA_023135255.1 Planctomycetota bacterium | reverse complement strand
GTGAAACGTCTTTTCAGCAAGCAAATAGCTATAAAACTATTTGTTTCTGGTGGCAGCTTATTTAGCGATAAGTTTGTATTTTTCCGGTTGGGATATAATGTTTAATGAAAGATCGATGTCAAGGCTTGGCCAATACAGGTGAGTTTTATGTAGAAACTGCACTTCACATATTTGCTGAATAGTAGCGGATTTGAACCATGGGAAATGTTCAAAAGGCAGGAAATATTCCTTTCCTTCAAGCAGCAACCAGAACCCATGCCCTGAAATATTGGTTACTTCAATATTCAAAGTGTTTTTTCCAGGCTTTGACAATTTCATTTTTGCGTTCCTCTATTAATTTCTGAAGATGAGCTAATTGCCGTTTCGACAACCCGCTATATGCCGCCAATGCAATGATAGGCTCAATCCAGAATTTTGCTTCTCCGTCAGGTGAAATGATATGGATGTGAATACGCTGTTCTTCCCTGGAGAAGAAGTAAAACCTGTAACTTCCTATACGAAAAACTGTTGGACTCATAACCTACAGTATAAGAAAATTCCTCAAGGTTGTCAACAGCTCTGAAATATAAAAAGGCCATGGATAATCTTTCTTTTTTTTGTTATTATGCCACTATATTCTATTTAATTTGGGGTTAAGGTTACAATGACAGAGCAAAGCTCGCAGAAATCCGGTGATGGTGGACATAAGAGGCGCAAGCGTTATGGTGGTACGCATCCCAAGAAGTTCAGCGAAAAATATAAGGAGCATAATCGGCAAAAATATCCTGATGTCCACAGGCATTTGAGGGCTAAGGGCAAGACGCCCGCGGGGACGCATGTAGCTATTATGGTTGAAGAGGTTATTGTGCTTTTAAAGCCTGCGGCTGGGATGGTGGTGGCGGATTGTACGATCGGTTATGGCGGACATGCAAATGCGTTTATGGATTGTCTGGGGGCCGAAGGAAAGCTTGTCGGCTTTGATGTTGACAGCGATGAGCTGGAAAAAACTAAAGCCAGACTTGCGGCCAAAGAGACGCCTTTGGTTGCTTATAATAAAAACTTTGCAGGAATCGCATCTGTTATGGATGAGCTGGGTATTGACGGGTTTGATATTATTTTCGCCGACCTGGGGGTTTCGAGTATGCAGGTCGATGACCCGAGCAGGGGGATCAGCTATAAAAATAAAGGGCCTTTGGATATGAGGATGGACCCAAGACTTGCGCGGACGGGGATGGATCTTTTGATGAAGCTTTCGCAGGAAGAGCTTTCACGCGGGCTTTGGGAACTGTCTGATGAGCCTGACCATGAGGAAATCGCAGCGGCGATAATTAAACAGCGCCAGACTTTGCCTGTTACGCAGACGTCTCAGCTTATCAGGCTGATATTTGATGTTAAAAGATTGACTATTAAACAATGGAAACAGCAGCAGAGGATGAAATTTAATACGCTGCATCCGGCTGCCAGAACGTTTCAGGCACTTAGGATAATGGTTAATGATGAGCTTGGTGTGCTTAAAGAACTTTTGCGTATTGGGCCGGATTGTTTAAAGCCCGGCGGGAGAATTGGTTTTTTAAGTTTCCATAGCGGCGAAGACAGACTCGTTAAACAATCTTTCAAAGAGGGGCATAAACTCGGCATATACAAAGCTATCGCCAAGAGCCCAATAAGGCCCAGAACCGGAGAAATCAGAACAAATCCAAGAAGCAGTTCCGCAAAATTCCGCTGGGCAATTAAAGCAGAGTAGTCTGAGAAAAAGACTATTTTTTGTTGACATGTTATAATTTCTTTATTCTAATGGTGCAAATACCAACCATTTAGTTAAAAGCGGGAGATTTAGACATGAAAAAGTATTTGATACTGTTTTTATTCTTTGTTATCGCTGGCTGTGTAGAGCCACAGGCTCGTGTTGTCAGAACTACCACCCTTGGTGATATTGTCTTAGATGAGGGCAATAAAACCATAAAACCCAAAATGATGTTTGATGTTTATGATCTCGATGAAGAAACAAGCTTGGGGTTAGTTGCCAGAATTATGATTACTCAGACAGATTCAAATAATAGCTTAGCTACTATCATAAACAGGATTGACGGCAGTAAATCTAAAATAAGTGATATCGCTCCAGGTATGATCTGTCGCCTAACCACGAAAAAAACTCTTAGGGCAGAAAAGAAAATTTATAAAAATCAGAAGAAAGCTCTCAAGAGGGAATACAAACTAACCAAAATTAAATCTAAAAGCAAAGTTTATGAATCAATGGGAAAAATCGTTGAAGACGTAAACGAGGTTAGCACAATCAAGGCAGGATTGATAAAGGTAGAAAATAAATAACAAAGGGTCTCTTACAATGAAGATCATGGTTATTAAAATAAACAGAGGTGGAAAATGAAAAGAATAGCCTTATTGGTGATTATTTTGGCAATAGTAGCTTGCTGCTTGTTTCCACCTTGGCAAAGGATTTACAAAGAACGTAAGTCGAATATTAAAAAATTTGAGCCTATGGGGTATAGTTTTATAGCAGAACCTGCTAGTAAACGTTTATACAAGACTTCTTTACAAATCGGATATACTGAAATTAAAGCTGATACCATTGATTTTGGCAGGTTAGGTATTCAGATTGGTTTATTGCTCTTTTTGGGAAGTTGCATTGTATTTTCAAAATATATTTTCCCAAAAACAAAGCTAAAGCCCAAAGCTGTTTCGTCCGGTGAACCGCCACCAAAGAAAAAATGGAAGTGGATGACTAAAACTTTAATCTGCCTGTTGATCCTTGTTCTAGTTGGCTATGGATTGATTCTGACATCTCTTTATTTCGAAGCCGAACAAAGCTCATATATTTGGTATGATAAATATTACGAACTAGAAAAAAAGCAATCACAGTCACAGTCTAAGGCTAAACAGTATCAAGGTAAGAATTCTTATCTTGATGCTCTGCTTGCTGGTGATTACAAAGAAGTCGAACGACTCGGTGCTTTGTTAGATAGTGAGCGTGTAGACGCTATGAATAAAGAGAAACAAATGCAGCGAGTAGATGAAGCTGATGAGCATTACACTGATAGCCCAGGTCTAAAGATGGACGCTTATGGCCTAGGTATACACCAAAATCAATATGGCCGCCCCGTCACATTGAGACCTGACTTCGGCTATGTGGAAGGCGAACAGTTAAAAATAAAAGAAAATGGTTATGGTTTAGGTGTCCACATGGATCAATACGGCAGACCAGTTAGGGAAAAACCATGGCCTTAGCATTATCAACATAGAATCGCCAAGAGTCCGATTACGCCGAGAGTTAGGGAGATCAGAGCCAATCCAAGAAGCACTTCCGCAAAATTCCGCTGGGCAATAAAAGCGGGGTGATTTTTTAAAATAGGATTTTTTACTCGTACTCTGTATA
>JAGLTN010000432.1 GCA_023135255.1 Planctomycetota bacterium | reverse complement strand
TATGACGTCACGTGAAAGAGTTCTTGCAGCTATAGAGCATAAACAACCAGACAAGGTGCCTGTGGATCTCGGGGCAACTCCCAGCTCTTGTATATCCGCGATTGCCTATAACAATCTGAAAAAATACCTCGGCATAACCCAGGGTCAAACGCGTATATATGATGTGGTTCAGCAGTTAGCAGAGCCTGAAGATTTTATAATCGAAAAATTCGGCGTAGATGTTCTCGACGTCGGCAGGGCGTTCAATGTCGATAGTGACAAATGGTATGACGTAGAGCTGGTGGATGGTTCAAAGGCTCAGTATCCGAAGTGGTTTTGGCCTGTAAAACAGCCTGACGGGAGCTGGTTGGCTTATGATAAAGAGGGTGATCTCATTGCGAAGATGCCTAATTCAGGGACATTTTTCGACCAGTGTGAGTTTCCTTATGTTGACGGCTATCCAGATAATTTCGATGATCTGCCGAAAGCAATGTCTAAAGTTATGTGGGCGACTTTTGCGGCGAGCCCATGGGATCACGCCTGCGAAGAAGATTTCTGGGACAGGCTTCGAGAAAAATGTATTGAGCTTCGTGAGACAACTGACAAAGCATTGCTTCTTGGTATCGGCTGTAATCTTTTTGAATGGGGGTCCTTCCTTCGGCGTATGGATAATTTCATGATGGATGTCGTTGCCGACCCAGATAACGTGGTAAAGCTGCTGGACGCTTTGATGGAATCTCACATGGCTGGTTTGGAAAAAGCGTGCAAATATGTAGGTGATGTTGTTGATATTATAAAATTCGGCGACGACCTGGGGATGGATACTGGTCCATTTATGTCGCCTGGCAGCTACAAAGAATTATTTTTGCCCAGGCACAAACAGCTCTGCGATTATGTAAAGAAAAACAGCTCAATGAAGACAATGCTTCATAGTTGCGGCGGGATTTATAAACTAATTCCCGGACTTATCGAAGCGGGTTTTGAAATCCTTAATCCTGTTCAAACGAGTTGTGTTGATATGGAGCCTGAAAAGCTGAAAGAAGAGTTTGGTAATGATATTACCTTCTGGGGAGGCGGTTGTGATACCCGTGATATCTTAAATCGCGCAACGCCTGAGCAGGTTAAAGAGCATGTTCTTGAAAGGCTTGAGATATTTTCTAAAGGCGGCGGATTTGTTTTTAATACTGTTCATAATATTTTGCCTGAGATTGAGCCTGAAAATATAATCGCGATGTTCGAAGCAGTCCAAGAGTTTAATAGCAAATAGTATTTAAATACAGAAAGGCACAGAAAATGCTTAAAGGGATTGACAGTATATTATCGCCTGGGTTGCTGAAGGTTTTAATGGAAATGGGGCATGGTGATGAGATAGTTTTGGCTGACGGAAATTTTCCGTCTGCGAGTATTGCGCAAAGGCTTGTTCGCTGTGACGGCCATGGTGTATGCCCGCTGCTCGAATCTGTGCTGAAATTATTTCCGCTGGATATATATGTTCCAAAGCCTGTTGTGCTGATGAGTATTGTCGAAGGGGATAGTACCAAGCCTGCAATATGGCAGGAATACAAAAAGATAATTGCCGCAAGCGGCGAAAAATTTACCGACTTTGATTTTGTAGAGCGATTCAACTTTTACGAAAGAGCTAAAAAAGCATACGCTGTCGTGGCTACAGGCGAGAAAGCTTTGTATGCAAATATCATTCTTAAAAAAGGCGTCATCTAAAGCTTAGTCTGTGTGGAAGACTTCTTCCATTGTTGCCCAATGCTGGCCTTTTTTACGTGTTGGTAACGGCCTTTGCAGGGGGTCGGTGTAGGTCCACCATGTTTTTGTTACCTTGTTGCCTATCTTTGCCATGTCGCCTTCGAAGTCATTGCCAATATACTCAAAGTAACTAAACAGAAGCCAATTTCCCGGTTCGATTTGGCCGAGGTAAATCGAATAATTCCGAATATTGCATCTGTCTATGGAAGCCAGCACACCAGACCAGACGGTTTCGTGCATCTGGGTATAGGCAAGAATATTTTTCTCTTCTATGCCTATGATTGAGCCAAATCGTTTAACGGGTTTGCCTTTGTAGGCTGGGCCTTGGTGGTGGAAAACTTCTTCCCACTTTGCGCCGTGTTCATCTTCTTTGCGAACCTCTAAAGGTTTTAACATTGGCTGGGTGATTTTCCACCACCTCTGCATTTCCTCACCTTTAGCCATTTTGGCCATATCTTTTTTATGGTTGTGTCCGGTATATTCGTAATAAAAGAAAAGATAGTTTTTATCAGGGGTGGTTTGGCCTAAGTATATCGAGTAATTTTCAATATTGCTCTGGCGGATGTCTTTAAGTACCGCAGGCCAGACGTCGGCGTGGAGTTTCTTATATTCGCAGATATCTTTTTTGTCGATACCGACGACGCTTGCGTGCCTTGTTACCTTTTGACAGCAACCGGTTAGCAGGGGCATGCTAACCAGAATCAAAATAACCCATACAATAACAGATGTTTTTTTCATTTTAAATTCTCCTCAAAAATTATCAGCGGAAAATAATATACAACACAACCATAATAACAAACAGACAAACAGCAAGAACTTTATAATTGCCGAGCCCTTTCCAGGCAGGGCCTCTAAGCGCCTCCAGCGGAGAGTTCCAGACGAGCTTGATGCTTTTTTCGGTATGCTGATGAGGGCGAACCAGGGAAATGCTCACAAGAATTGCTGAACATATAACAAACAGATAAAAGGCGGACATCATAAAAGGAATGTTCCAACCTGTCTGGGCCTTGAACCAGTCCATCAGAAATACAGCAAGCCCTAAA
>JAGLTN010000431.1 GCA_023135255.1 Planctomycetota bacterium | reverse complement strand
TCTTCACAGACCTTATTTTTACATTCAGTTTTGAATATATGTCACTTAGCTGACGGGTAAAAAGAGAGATTTCCTGCTGTTGGTTTTCACCTGATTCTAATAAAGGCTCGATCTGTTGATACAAATTATCAATTCGGTCTTTTACGAGAATATCACTTTTTATCTTTGTTAATCTAAGCTGAAGATTGCTTAGCTGCTGACGCTTGGTTTTACGCTCTTTAAGTCTGGGGTCAATAATTGAGACAAAAATCACTGTTGTTATGATGATTGCCATCGTCAAAACAACCAAAATCTTCTCTCTGTTTTTGCTGGTGTCTATATTTATCAAATCAATTGCTCCTGATGATACAATTTGCTTTAAATTCAACAATACTTCCACCAGCAACAGGGCTTTGCTGAACGTTGGTTATATTTATCTTTTTCAGAAGTGGCGCCTGCTCCATCGAATCTGCGTATTCAAAGGCATCGGAAAGGCTGTCAGATTGGCCTTTGATATCAATAATTGCTGAATCTGTTTTCGATTTAAAATTTAACTGGCTTATTGAGATATTTGAAGGGCTGAATTTATAAAGCTCATGGAATATTTGGCTTATAATGCCTCTGCCGGCAAATTGTTTTTGGATGGCTTTTAATTTCTGGCGTTTGCTTTCAACCTTCTCTGCGATATGTTCTATCGGCAAAATCTGTGCTTGCAGTTCTCGGCAGTGTTTATCAATCCTCCAGTTCATCGCTTGCAGACAAAGCCAAAGTGAAACAAGCAATGTTGCCGAAAGCATTGTTATTGCGAAACTGTTAATGATCAGCTTTTTTCTTCTTGCCTTTTCACGCTGATATCGCGGAACTAAGTCGAGATATTTTAGCCTGTCGTCCTCGATAGATTCGATCAGTCCAGTAGTTAACACAGCTGGCAGACAGCATTTTGGAGGTATGATTTTGTTTTTACTGCCTGCCAAGCTGTTAGGTATGGGTGTCTTGATAACGGTTATTTTTTCAATCGCAAAGCTGTCTTGTTTGTGTTTGAGAACATCTTTAAGCTTGTCAACATTTTCGCTGCCCCCTGCAATAGTCACAGAAGAGGTTCTGTTTTCCGATAACCGTTTGTTAAGACTATCGATAGCCTTTTCGACTTTGCCAATCCAGCAAGAGTCATTTTCATTTTTAAGATTTATTCGTTGTCTGTCATAGAGATTGCCTTCGACAGAGAAAAGTATCAGGCAGATATCCTGATCGATGAGAATATCAATATTGACAGCAGACACTGCTCTTCTGCCATTGAACCAGCAGCTAATGGCAGCGTTATCAACGGATATTTTCCCAGGAACCACGCCGAGCTCTTTGTATGGGCTGCATATACTTTCCAATACGCTTAGTTTCAGGATGTACACCATCAACGTAATAATGTCACTATTGGTTTTTATAGCAGAACAGCCATAAACAAGCTGGTTAGCGGGTAAAGGCAGCAGCGATTCAAGTTCAAATTCTACCATCCTGACAGCCTGTTCGAAATTTTCCGCAGGCAGTGACAGCTCTTTACAAATGCAATTTTCCACGGGAGCCGCTATTATCCATTTGCCAGCCGATATCTGTTTAGATTCTAAAGCCTCTCTAAGCTGCTCAGCACGATCAAAGTAAAAACATTTAACAGCCGCTTTGGTTTTTAAGCATACGACAAACTCTCCTCGTGAGTTTTTGCCGATTGCTGCAACGTCTGTTTTGATTTTTTTATGACCCATCAGAGCAACCTTTCGGTTGATACGATTTTGGGGCTGTTCTGCGTTATTTCTACGGTAGACATCAGGACACACCTGTTTTTTTGAACTTTTGCAGAGGAATAAATACGAAAAAAACTTGAGCTGAAACAGCAATACTGGCCGAGCAACTCTATCTGCAACTCAGTTAGCCCTTCGATCTCTGGTAGAGATTCAGCCGATTCAATATAATTGTCATCATCGGTGCCGGCTTTTGCATCAGGGCCCATTCGATAGTTCAGTATTACGTTTATCGCCTGGCTGTCCAATCCGGGTAAAGCTGAAAGTATCGCCGAAGAAGCTGTGTTTATATTTACTTTACCATCGCCATAAACGGTAAAAATATCCGTCAGCGTTAAAGTCTCATCACCCATGTCCTGGTTTTCACGAAGAGATAATATTCCACTATCCAGGCTTGCGTATTGGCCGCGATACATATCGAAACTAATATTTTTTATGTAACATAGCTCCTTTAGTCTTGTCACCGGAGCGTTCTTACAGCCGAAAGGATGCTCTAACCGCTGATAATAATCATTTTCCGCCCCCGATGGGTTCGTGTCGTCATCTTCATCTATCCAGTCGCCGATACAGCTTCTGATTTCTCTTGATAAGCCGGGGATGTTTTCCCAGCAGGCGGGGTCCGAATTGTTTATATTAAAATAGGCCAATTCATCTCTGACACAATATGATAACGACATATTCGTATCCTGATTAGCTGCTGACTGTTCCGCGAATAAGCCTTCGCTAATAGCATCAGATGTAAACTTAGACACCTGCCCAACCCATTCAACTGTTAATTCCTGACTCGCAAGCAACGCTTTTATCCTTTCGACTCCGCCGATTGCCAGGTAATAGGCTTTTGTTCTTTGGCTGTTCGCATGGGCAAGTCTGATTGCG
>JAGLTN010000430.1 GCA_023135255.1 Planctomycetota bacterium | reverse complement strand
ATTTCTTCAGTATAGGCACAAATGACCTTACTCAATATACACTTGCAGTTGACAGAGGAAATGAGCTTGTTTCTACGCTTTATTCACCTGTGGACCCTGCGGTGTTGAGGCTTATCCGGACAGTTATTCAGGATGCGTATCAGGCACAGATAGATCTGAGTGTTTGTGGGGAGATGGCTTCGGAGCCTGAATATATCATGCTGCTTCTTGGAATGGGTGTCAGGAAAATATCAATAGCTCAGCCAATGATTCCGGAGATCAAACAGATAATCCGTTCTGTGACGATGGATGATTGCAATAAAGTCGCAAGGAAAGTTCTGACGATGCACTCAGAAAGGCATATATCGAGTTATCTGCGTAACGCTACTCATAAAATATTTCCGGAGGTCTTTTAGTTTTATTTCCGTTTTTTTGAGTCCTTGGTGAAAAGACCGCGGAGTTATTCATGTCTTAGAGATTCAATTGGGTCCATGTTTGCTGCCCTCCAGGCAGGGTAGAGGCCGAAGGTTATTCCGGTTGCTCCGGATATTCCGAAAGAGAGCAGAATCGACCATGTTGTTATAACGGTAGGCATGTTGCCGAAACGAGTTACTAAAAATGGTATCAGTGCGCCAACAGCAATTCCTACCAAACCTCCGATGAGGGTCAGCAGGACGGTTTCAGTAAGGAACTGAAATATGATGTCTTTTTTCTTAGCACCGAGGGCGCGTCTTATTCCTATTTCTCTTGTTCTTTCGCTGACACTTGCAAGCATGATATTCATAATCCCTATACCTCCAACCAGCAGCGAGATGGCAGCGATTGAGCCGAGGACTATGTTGAATATACGTTTTGATTGGGCAGCCTGTTTTAAAAGTTCTAATGGGACTATAATATTATAATCTTTTTCTTTGTGTCGATTTTCAAGCAGAGCTTGCAGAACGTTTCTGATAGGTATTATCTGCTCCATTGATTGCACTTTAATGGTTATTTTTTGCAGCTCAACTCTTTCTCTGCTTGATGTTCCGCCATCAAAGCTGGCTTTAAATTCAGTGAATCGGATTTTTGCTGTGCTTACGGGTATATAGACATAGCCTATTGCCTGATCGGAAGTTTCAAAATTTGAACCTCCAAAAGAATTCGAATGATTGTTTTGTATAGTTGATGAAGATATTCCCATAACCCGATAGTAGCTTCCATAGATTTTTATGTCCTGTCCCATTGGGTCATCAAAAAGAAAAAGGTCCCTTGCTGTTTTTTCATCGATGACACAAACATTTAGTCTATATTCTACATCGATGCTTGTCAGGAATCTGCCTCGAATCACTGAAATTGGTGAGATTTCAGTGTACCACGGTATGGTTCCAATAAGTTTTATGGGCAATTTTCGGTTAAGATATCTTGCCTGCTGGTCTAATTGTCTGATAGGGACTGCGACTTCGACATTTGGTATACAATTTCTTATAGCTTCAGCATCTGCGTATGTTAGACCGTAGCTTATTACGGTGTTGCCTGACCCCGAATCTGTTTGTTTTTGGGGTGGTTTTACTGTTTCGATAATGATATTGCTGGAGCCCAATCTTGCAATCGCTTCCTGCGTTTGTCTGCTTGCCCCTTCTCCAATAGCGAGCATGGCGATAACTGAGCATACTCCGAAAATGATGCCGAGAGTTGTAAGTATAGACCTTAACCTGTGCATCCACAGGCTTTTAATGCCGAGCTTAATCGTTCTTTTAAATCCAAACCACTGCATATTAGTTATCTTTTATTATTATCCTCTTTGTCAATTCTGCCATCAAGCAGATGTATTGTACGTTCTGAGAGTTTTGCGATTCTGTCATCATGGGTTATTACTATCAGGGTTTTTCCTTTTTCATGGAGATCGTTAAGTATTTCGAGTATTTCATACCCACTTTTTGAGTCGAGATTTCCAGTAGGTTCGTCGGCGAGTAATACAACAGGGTCGTTTGCGAGTGCTCTTGCGATAGCAACCCGCTGTTGTTGACCGCCGCTAAGTTCCGAAGGTTTGTGTTTCAGTCTATCACTTAATCCTACTATCTCAGCAAGTTCTTCGGCTCTTTCTTTGCTTAGTGTTTCAGACATTCCCTGGTAGTACATAGGGACTTCTATGTTTTCTATGATATTCAACTGAGCGATGAGGTTGTATGACTGGAAAATGAACCCTGTTTTTTTACCTCTTATTTTCGAGAGAAGGTCGTCTTCAAGTGTAGCTATATCCTGACCGTCTAAGAAATACTGCCCTTTAGTTGGAGTGTCGAGGCAGCCGAGGAGATTCAGCATAGTTGACTTTCCAGATCCACTGGGCCCCATGATGGTGATATACTCACCTTTGTTGATGGTAAGATCCAGGTTCTTGAGGGCGTCTAATCGCACATCTCCTATCTGGAAGGTTTTAGTCATATTTTTTATTGAAATGATGGGCATTTATTATCTTTCCTGTCTACCCCTTCTTGTTGCTCTGTTTGATCTTCCTTCGGCTTCGTCTGGTCTTCTTGCTGCTCTATCTGATCTTCCTTTGGCTTCGTCTGGTTTTCTTTTAGCTTTTTTTGGTTTTTTCCCCTGTGCATCGGTCGTTAGTTTAGACTCAGAAATTCGTGGCGGATTTAATATAACAACATCACCGGCATGTACTTCTTTGGTTATTTCAACAAAGCTGTCGTTAAATTGACCAGTTTCAACGTTTCGCATAACAGGTTTGCCATTTTCAAGAACGAAGCATATTTTTTGACCTTGATGGTTAATTACAGCCTGAATAGGTACGCTAATCACGTTTTTTAGTTCTTTTATTATAATTTCGACTTTACCAGTCATACCGGTTTTTAGAGATTCGTTTACCCCATCAATTCTGATGTCGGTCGAATATACTTTTAAGTCAGGATTAAGCCAGTTTTCCGGGTCTGCAAGTGGAGACTTTTTTATAACCTCTCCGGTAAATTTTTCGTCGGGAAAAGCAGCGATAGTAATTAAAGTTTTTTGACCAGGTACGATCTTGTCAATCCATGTTTCATGTACTTTTATTTCAATTTTCATTACTGTCGGGTCCGGTATAGAAATTATTTTTTGCCTTTCCCTGACTTCACCTCCTATTTCGATAGGTCTGCGTTGTTGAAGCCAGCGGTCTGTACTTGACGAATAGACGACTTGTCCCGTCGCCGGCGCTATTATGGTGCAGGCTTCGTATTGATGTGTTAGTTTTTCGAGACGTTCTTTTTGAAGTTTGTATGTAGCTTCATTGCTTCCCAGCTGTGCCTGTGCCTGCGCAAGTTTCGATCTGGCGAGAGATAGTGTTCTGTCGAGTTCACGTTTTGATTCTATGTAATCGCTATAGAGTTTTTGAGCTTCTTTTGGGAACTCGTAACCCACAAAAAGCTTTTTTGCTGTTATAGATTTGTTACGTAAGATATTTTTTTGTTCTTTGTCAAGCCTGTCGGCTTCTTTCTTATTTAGTGAGATATATTCTTTTTCGAAAAGTTTTATAGTCCAGTCATATGTTGATTTTGCAAGTTCAAGGTTTTGCTCTTTAAGATATATATCGCCATCAAGGTCCCTGATTCTTTGGAGAGCTTCACCACCAAGATTGGGGTCATCAAGGATATTTTTAATAGCACTCTGATCTTCAAGGATGTTTTGTCCGCTTTCAACTATTTTATCCGCGATTGTTTCACCGAGGTATTTCTGGAAATCCATCAAGGAAAATCTCACATTCAGTTCTCCGGCCTGAATATCACTGCTGTTTTGTTTTACTTGGATGTCGAGAGATTCTTTTGCTTCGGTGAGGGAAGCATCCGCTTTTAGATGTGTTATTTCCTGCTGAGTAAGCCTTTCTTTGATATCAGCGGAATCGAGTTCGACGAGTATCATTTTGTTTTTTACATCTTCTTCAGTTATTTCAGTTCCTTCGTCAACAATGCTTATGATGGTAGTTCGACCTTCAACTTCAGATTTGAGGTCTGTAGAGTTGAGTGCTTTTATATCGCCGCTTTCAGTTACGCTGATAGTAAGGTCACCTTTTTTTGCAACATATGTAATATAGCTGCCGTCGGAAGAGGCAGTTGTAGTTAAGCTTTTCTTAAATAAGAAGTAACCACCTATTGAGGCAATAATTATTGAGATCAGTATCCAACGTAATAACTTTTTTCTTTTAGTTTTATTCTGTTTTTTGTTTAAATCTTTCGCCATTATTTTATCCTGAAAATAATTATTTTGTCCACATACCATCCGGTTTGACTTGCAATACACCTATGTCCCTGAAAAAGTTTAATTTTTCGATTGAATGATTTATCAATGCTGCTATTGATGCGTTTTGAGCTAATAATAAAGCGTTCTGTGCATCAAGATAGTCTCTTGTTTGTACTCTTCCTGCATCGAGTAGCAATGATGTACTCTCAACACGTTTTTCCGCGAGCTTTAGACTGACCTGTTGAATTTTATAACTTTCAGCAGATTCGATCAGCTTTCGATAAGCTTGTCTGACCTGCAGCTTTACCTCGTCCATTTCATTTTCGTAGTCACGTTGATATTGTTCCAAAGCAATAATCGCCTCGCGATATGCATTTCTTTCGGATTTTCTATCGAAAGGCAAATCCGCTTCGATTCCTGCGAAATAGCTGTCATCACCAAAGCGTATTTCACCAAAATCTGCATTATATTGTGAATCAGCGCCAAATCCTCCGGTGAGATTAAGGTCAGCTTCGAGGTTGTTTATAGCGACGATAATCTTTCTTGCGGCATCGTCAATTTTATCTTTGTTGTTTGCCAGATCGAGTCTATTTACGAGGCTTGTATCAATGGCATCTCGGAGAGTGTACTCAGGGGCAGAGACTTTTTCTGCTTTTAGAGCTTCAAGTTCGTTGGGATCAAGCACTATGTCAGTTGAAGTTGAGATCGTCAGTCTTATCTTAAATTCATCAAGGAGCTGTTCAAATTGTCTCTGTTGACTAATATACCTATCCTTGGCGTTTAGTTTGTTCTGCTCGGCCTGGTCAACCTCAAAGCTGTCACGTATGCCTGCTTTTGCTTCCATTTGAAGACGCAACTGGGAATCAGAAACCATTTCATAGTTATTTTTTTCGTTTGCAACCCTGTTTTCCTGCTGAAGTATTTTGTAATAGTCATTTATGATAGATACTACAAATGTTTTTCTGAAACGGTTGAAAGATCGTATCTGGTAGAGCACGTTTCTTTCTGCCTGGGTGAGGTTTTCTTGTGCGATTTTTTTACCTGCGCCTCTTAGCAACGGTTGTGTAATGGAAGCAGTTAATATTGAAGTAAGGGATGTATTCGGGCTGCCGACGAGTAATCTTGTCCAGTCGAGGGCAATTCTCGTGCTAATAACCGCGCCCGAAGCAAGCATCTGGTTGAAACCTGCAGCCATGCCTGTGCTTAGAGTCTTATTGGAAGAGTTGTGTCTGTAAGTGTTATCTATTGTGCCGAACCATTGCATTGCGAAATCGTGTCTTTCGAGGGTCAGGCTGAGTGCTCGGAGGTAAAGCTGTTCTTTTTGCTGCTGATAATTCCGGTTATTTGCGGTTGCTATTTCGACAGCTTTGACGAGGGAAAGCGGATTGGGAATCTCTGCGACATCGTGAGCTTTGATTCCTGGGTCGGGATTATTTGCGTCTTTTATGACGTAGTTTATTTTTTGTCCGAAGCGGTCTTCCCACTTTTCGTCTATGATGTTATAGACTTCTTCATCAGCTTCAAGTTTGTATTCATCCGGGGTTTTGCAGCCGGATAACAGACATAAAAATACCATGGCCGA